>CAZOHR010000009.1:0-22217 GCA_964579045.1 uncultured Bacteroidales bacterium
AACGTGACATCAATCCAATAATTCCCTGAGGAACAGAAAGTGGTTTGCCATAACTAGGTGAATATGCCCAGCTCATTACAATTTTCTTTCCTTTTAAATTTTCGAGTGATCCAAATTCATTTTGCAAGTGCATCAAATCTGCCATTGATTGAGTTGGATGGTCAATATCGCACTGCAAGTTAACAATACCAGGACGTGATGGAAGAACACCTTTTTCAAATCCTTCGTCGAGAGCTTCTCCGACTTCGCGCATATATTTATTACCTTCACCAAGGAACATATCGTCGCGAATTCCAATAAAATCAGACATAAACGAAATCATGTTTGCAGTTTCGCGAACAGTTTCACCATGAGCAATTTGTGATTTTTCTTCGTCCAAATCCTGAACAGCCAAACCTAGCATATTGCTCGCAGATGCAAACGAGAATCGTGTACGTGTTGAATTGTCTCTAAAATTAGAGATTGCCAAACCCGAGTCGAAAACTCTCGGCGAGATTCCATTAGCACGCATTTCTTTTAAAATTGCAGCTACTTCGAGAATTATTCGCAAATCTTTTTCTGTCTTTTCCCAAGTCAGTAAAAAATCTTTCTTGTATAAACCGGATTCCAGTTTTTGCAAAGCTTGTATTTTTTCTAATGTTTTCATAAAGTTAATTAGTTATGTTTTTATTGTATTTTTTGTTGCCTTCGGCTCCGCTCAGTCAACGTATTCTCAGGTGACTGAGCGGAGTCGAAGGCACCGTATTATTTACTCTGCTAATTCATATGCATAAGCAGCATAAAACGCTGCAGAAATCACCAAGTCTTTTACCGGAACTTTCTCGTTTGGAGCATGAGCCAAAACTTCGTTTCCAGGACCAAAGCCGATGGTTGGTATTTTGTATGTTCCGCAGGTCATAATTCCATTGGTTGAGAATGTCCATTTGTCAACTTTTGGAGCATTACCAAATAGATTTTTATATGCATTTACGCCAGTCTGAACTACCTCGTGGTTTTCTTCCATTTTCCATGTAGGATAATATTTTTCCATTCCGTATTGCAAGCCAGTGTAAGCAGTTTCGTTATAGTCAAGAACTTCAACTTTTGCATTCATTCCTTTTACAACTTCTTCAATTTCTTTTACAGCAGATTCTTTTGTTTCGCCCCAAGTTAAACGGCGGTCGAGGTGAATACGCGCATAATCCGCCACAGCACAAAGTGAAGGACTTCCTGAAATGATTTCAGAAATTGTTACGCTGCCTCTGCCTAAGAATTCATCATAAGCAAGTTTTTCGTTCAGTTTTTCGATTTCAAGAGCAGCGCGTGAAGCCATGTAAATTGCATTTTTCCCACGTTCAGGAGCCGATCCATGCGAAGAAACTCCGTAGAAATGAACATGAATTTCCATTCTACCACGATGACCACGATAAATATTCAGATTTGTAGGTTCAGTACTTACTACAAAATCGGGCACTATTTTATCTTCCTCAACTATGTATTTCCAACAGAGACCATCACAATCTTCTTCCATAACGCTTCCTACAAAATAGATTGTCATGTCTTTGTCAAATCCGAGTTCTTTAAGGATTCTTCCAGATGTTACAAAAGCAGCAGGTCCGCCTTCTTGGTCAACAGTTCCACGACCATGAACAAAGCCGTCTTTAATTTCGCCACCGAGTGGATCAAAAGTCCAGTTGCTGAGTTGCCCCAAGTCAACAGTATCCATGTGACCGTCGAAAGCAAGAATCTTTTTGCCATTGCCGATTCTACCGATAACATTGCCCAGACCATCAATAAAAACTTCGTCAAAACCAGCTTCTTCCATCTGACGTTTAAGTTCCAATTGTACATCTTTTTCCTGTGTACTCAGAGATTTTATTTTTACTAATTTTGATAAGTTCTCAGCAGTATAATTGCTATATTTTTCTGAAAGTTCGTTAATTTTTGAAAATATGTTTTCCATACCTTATAATTTTGATTTTAGCTTACAAAAATACTGAATTTTTACAATATAAATCGCTGTGAGTTAAAAAGTAATCTTCCAAAAACGCAATTACTCTTGATTCGTAAAAAAAAATCGAATCCAATTACAAAATTCCAGAGATTGATTGCAACGATTTTTGGTACAGAACAACTTCCCAAGTCAAAATTTACTCGAAATCAAGATTTAACTGATCGCGAAGTTTTTTCACATCAGGATTTATCTGAATCATGTCTTGCAGTTTTTCTTCATCTGTTTTGAAGACCTTCTTTTGCTCAGTTTCACCAATAGTATATTCAAGATTAAAATCTCTATTATTGAGACCAGACCTCATAAACTTTAGGGTTTCGTGCATAAAAGTCTCCAACTTATTTTTAATAGCTAGACTTTCGACAGTTACTACAAAGCTGTTTCCTTCGATATTTTTAGGCACATGATTGGTTAAGAAAGTATGCAAGCGTGGGTTTCCAACATGAGTTTCTGCGTATTTTACCCAAACATAACTTAGTTTTTCGCTATCGAAACTATCATTGCCTACAGATGAATAATCAGCAAGCACAGGTTTGGGCTCACCAGTTTGGATTGGCTCCTTATTATCTCTAGCCAAATCTTTAAGTGAAATATTTTTGATACTCTGCGACGATGATGCTTCTGATGAAATTGTTGTAGGAGTGACAGGTTTGGTTTCTACTTCTTGGCTTACTTCCTTAATAGCGTCAGATTTCTGTTCTGCATTTACGATTACATGCTCTGCCTGCACCGATGATGTAGCTTCTGGTTTTGAAACTTCTTTTTGCGGCTCAACTTTTGGCACAGAAACGGTTTCGGTTTTTGCAACAGGCTCGGTAAGTTTTACCTCCATGCCGCTAATTTTATTATCAATATTGCAAATGCTCAAAAGTGCAATCTCAACCAAGAGTCGTTTATTCTGGCTAATCTTATAATTTAGATCGCATTGGTTAGCAATCTCGATGGCTTTAAAAAGAAATGGGACAGAACACATTTGGGAATTGACAAGATAATCCTGCTTTGTTTTTTTACCAACTTCGAGCAAATCAACAGTTCCTGGATCTTTGCACACGAGTAAATCTCTGAAATGAGATGCTAATCCTGAAATAAAATAATTTGCCTCAAAGCCTTTTCTTAGCACGTCATCAAATTCTTTTAATGCATTAACAAAATCACCAGCGATAAAAGATCGTGTTATTCTGAAATAAGTTTCATAGTCAAGAACATTAAGATTTTTAATAGTTGACTCATAAGTTATGGTTTTCCCACTAAAACTTACAATTTGGTCAAATATTGATAAAGCGTCGCGCATTGCACCATCAGCTTTTTGCGCCATTATATGTAAGGCATCGTGATCAGCCTCAATATTCTCACGTTGAGCCACAAATTCGAGTCTTGAACGAATGTCTTCGACACTAATTCTATTAAAATCAAAAATTTGACAACGCGACAGTATCGTAGGAAGGATTTTATGTTTTTCGGTTGTTGCGAGAATAAAAATAACATGCTTAGGCGGCTCTTCTAGTGTTTTGAGAAAAGCATTGAATGCACTTGCAGACAACATGTGAACCTCATCAATTATATAAACGGAATATGTTCCAATTTGCGGAGGTATTCTTACTTGATCTATTAGGCTACGAATATCATCAACCGAGTTATTTGAGGCGGCATCCAGCTCATGAATATTAAGGGAACGAAGCTTGTTAAAGGCAACGCACGATTCGCATTCATTACATGCTTCGTAATCTTCGTTAAGGTTTGAGCAATTTATTGTTTTTGCAAAAATACGAGCGCAAGTGGTTTTACCTACACCTCTTGGACCACAAAAGAGGTATGCCTGTGCCAGCTGATTTATCTTAATCGAGTTTTTTAAAGTCTGAGTAATGGAATCCTGTCCCACAACAGATTCAAAACTATCTGGTCTGTATTTTCGTGCCGAAACGATATAATTATCCATTTGTGATTTATTTTCTACAAAAATAATAAAAGCCTTAAACAGATAAAACTTTTGAAGTTGATTGTTGATAAAATGTTTTTATTAAAATCAAAAAAGTAATTTTAAAAGCACGAATCGAACATTATAGCTTCTTTATTGATTATAATAAGAAAAAAGGCTGTCGTTTTCGGCAGCCTTCAAATATTATTTCTCCATTTCGGCAAAGTATTTATAGAACAAAGGAATTGTTATTATTCCATTGATAAAGTTTTCGACTGGATAGTTTTCGTTAGGCGAGTGAATAGCATCAGACTCGAGGCCAAAACCCATCAGAACAGATTTTATACCAAGTATTTCTTCAAAAGCAGAGATAATCGGGATACTACCACCACTTCGCACTGGAACTGGAGTTTTACCAAAAACATCTTGATAAGCTTTTTCGGCTGCTTGATACGCAGGTAAATCAATTGGGCAAACATAACCCTGACCGCCATGTAAAGGAGTTACCACCACTTTTACATATTCTGGAGCAATTGATTCGAAGTATTTCTTAAACATTTCGGAAATCTTATGATTATCTTGATTTGGAACTAAACGTGCCGAAACCTTTGCATAAGCTTTTGAAGGAAGAACAGTCTTTGCTCCTTCTCCTGTGTAACCGCCCCAAATTCCACATATATCAAAGCTAGGTCTAATTCCTGTTCTTTCAGTTGTGGTGTAACCAGTTTCACCCTTAAGAGCCTTAACATCAATTGCTTTTTTGTACTCCTCATCACTGTGAGGTTTTTTATTAAGCATTGTTCTTTCGTCAGCAGAAACATCGATTACATCATCGTAGAAACCTGGCATTGTGACTTTACCGTCAGAATCCTGCATATCAGCAATCATCTTACAGAGTACATTTATTGGATTTGCTACTGCTCCACCAAACAATCCACTGTGTAAATCACGATTTGGACCAGTTACTTCAACTTCCCAATATGAAAGTCCGCGCAATCCAGTGGTAATACTTGGAATATCGGAGGCAATCATTCCTGTATCGGAAACTAAGATAATATCGCCTTTTAGCATTTCTTTATGCTCCATGCACCATTTGCTTAAGCTTGGCGAACCAATTTCTTCCTCGCCCTCAATCATAAATTTAACATTACAAGGCAAAGTGTTTGTCTTAACCATCAATTCAAATGCTTTTGCATGCATAAAACCCTGCCCTTTATCATCATCAGCACCACGAGCCCAAATCTTACCATCTTTTATTACGGGTTCGAATGGATTGGTATTCCATTTTTCGATTGGATCAACTGGCATCACATCATAATGTGCATACACAATCACTGTTGGAAGTTTTGGATCTATAATTTTCTCACCAAAGACTACTGGATTTCCATCTGTAGGCATTACTTCTGCCTTATCGGCACCAGCTTTAAGTATCGTATCTCTCCAATACTCAGCACATTTTATCATATCAGGTTTGTGCTCCTTTATTGAACTTATTGAAGGAATGCGAATAAGTCCAAATAGTTCTTCAAAAAACCTTTCTTTGTTTTGCTCAACATAATTCTTGATGTAGTCCATAATTATTTGATTTAAATTAATATTCCATTACAAAAGCGTTTGAGAAATAAAGATGCAGTTGTATTCCAACCACTTGATAACGCTTGTTAAAACTACCATATAAGGAAGTGCCAATACCGAGGTCGTAGAAATATTTAAAGGTAAATTGGACTTCGGTATGTGCTCCTAATTGATAGTTTACCTGCGAGACACTCTCATTTACGGGAATCCATGTTGTAGCAAAGGAAGGTCCGATAAAAAAAGCGAAATTAAAATATCTCTCTTCAAATCTTAAACCAGCACCAGCATGAATATCGTTGAGTTTTTCCATAGGTCTTGTCACTTCAAACTTTGGTGTTAAAATTTGGGGAGCAGAATAATGCCAACCGAGATTAAAATACATTGCATGGTAACGATGATGATAAGCCATCGAAAAATTCTGGTTAAAAACGTTCTTATTTGTATGCCACCCAGCACCATAGGCTACATTGAACCAATTAGAACCAGTCTCATAGATCTTATCGTTATATTTAACTTGTGGAAACATTTTCTCCCATTTGGTCAATGGTCTGGTAGTACCCGGATTATTACCATTCTGCGCAACTAGAGTTGTGGCAAGAACGAGAGAGATAAAAAGTATAATTACAAATCTTAATTTCACCATAAAAATTTTACTCAACAAATATAGAAAAAGAAACGAAGAAAAATAAAATAAATTGTTTGTTGTTTGTGGTTTGTGGTTTGTTGTCTGTTGTTTGTGGTTTGTGGTTTGTTGTTTGTGGTTTGTTGTTTGTTGTTTGTTGTTTGTTGTTTGTTGTTTGTTGTTTGTTGTTTGTGGTTTGTGGTTTGTTGTTTGTTGTTTGTGGTTTGTGGTTTGTGGTTTGTGGTTTGTTGTTTGTGGTTTGTGGTTCAATTATTCCTTATAAGTACTCTAGGCACTTTAGACACTTTAGGCACTCCGAACTTTATGTTGTATATCATTAAAGAAAATTTACCAATCTAAAATATGTTTATTACATTTGCTTCGGAAACTTAATTAATTTTAAAATAAAAAAATATGAGAAAACACATCTTTAATGCTGGTCCTTGTAAGTTATCAGACAGAACCATTGAGAATACTGCAAAAGCAATTCTGGAGTTTAACAATTCTGGACAGTCAATTATGGAAGTTTCGCATCGCGGAAAAGATTTTGAAGCGGTTCTGGCAAATACAATTGAATTGATGAAGGAAATCATTAATATTCCTGACAACTATTCGATTATGTTTTTAGGTGGAGGTGCAAGTATGCAGTTCTGCATGATACCATACAACTTTCTTAAAACCAAAGCATTTTATCTTAATACTGGCACATGGGCAACTGCAGCAATTAAGGAAGCTAAACTTTGGGGCGAAGTAATTGAAGTTTCTTCAAAAGATAAAGACTTTACTTATATTCCTAAAAACTTAAATGTTCCTTCGGATGTTGATTACGTTCATATTACAACCAACAACACTATACGTGGTAGTGAAATTCACGAAGATTGGTCATTTAATGTTCCGTTGATTGCAGATATGTCATCGGATATTTTAAGCCGCCCAATTGATGTTACAAAATATGCTATGATTTACGGTGGAGCTCAAAAAAATATGGGTCCTGCTGGTGTCACTTTTGTTATCCTACGCAACGATATGCTTGAAAAACTAGCAGATAGACCAATACCTACAATGTTAAAATATCAGACACATGTTGATGGAGATTCAATGTATAATACACCTCCATGTGTCAACATCTTCGCATTGCGCGAAACCTTATTATGGGTTAAAGAAATGGGTGGTTTATCTGCAATGAATAAATTGGCAGACGATAGAGCAAATATGCTTTATGGAGCTATCGATGCTAGCAAAATGTTTAGAGGCACTGTTGCAAAAGAAGATCGCTCAAGAATGAATATCGTTTTTGTTCTCGAAGAACAATACAAACATCTCGAAGAAGACTTCGTTAAATTTGCATCATCAAGAAATTGTGTCGGTCTAAAAGGACACCGCTCAGTTGGTGGCTTTAGAGCATCTACATACAATGCTTGTACTATGGAAGACGTTAAAGTTTTAGTTCAGGCAATGAAAGATTTCGAACAACAGAATTCGTAATCTTGCTTAAGTAATTTTTTAACCCTGCCGAAAACGGTGGGGTTTTTTGTTTAATATTTACTCATAATGCAAAATGACAATCAATTAAACAATTACACATTCATTATTTTTCGTTAATTGTGATTATATTTGCCGAATAAATTAATTAGATTCATGGTATTAAAAGTTGTTTTATTCATAACAATTATTTTTCAAATAGTAGCGGCTATTGTATCGCTGAGACTAACTAAGAAAACCAAATACAATCTGTCATGGATTTTCATAAGTATGGGATTTGCTGCCTTACTTATGAGAATGGTTTTGGAGGCACTACCTTTCTATTTCGATGTAGAGCCAAGATACTACAGGCTTTTATACATATGGCTAGGGGTTGCATCGGCAACATTCTTTGCAGTGGGATTAATCCTTATTCGCAAAATATTTGTGTATATGGATAAAATTGAAAAGGAAAAGCGAGCTAGCGAGAAGAGGTTCCTTTCTGTGATGATACAAGCCGAAGACAATGAAAGAAAAAGATTAGCCAAAGACTTACACGATGGACTAGGTCCTTTGTTGTCAACTATAAAAATGTCGCTTTCGGCATTAAAGAAGCAAGATAATTCACCCCAGGCTGTTGAGATTCTGCAGAACCTCGACAATGTAATCCTAGAATCCATTAAAAGCATCAAAGACATCTCTAATAATCTAAGTCCACATGTTCTCGACAATTTTGGGCTAGATAAAGCAATAAACAATTTCCTGCAAAAAATAAATACTACTGGAGCAATAAATATTGAATACCGCAGTAATTTAAAAGGTTTAAGGCTTGAGCAGAATACCGAATCGGTAGTTTACAGGGTTTTATGTGAGTTGATAAATAATACGGTAAAACATGCAAATGCAAAAAAAATTAATATAAATTTGTACTATGACATTTACTCTGTAAGCCTGAATTACAAAGATGACGGAAAAGGTTTTGAAATGGAAAACATGTTTAAACCTCAGGAAAAAGGAACTGGTCTGTACAATATTTACAGCAGAATCAACTCTTTGAAAGGAAATGTAGACATTAAAAGTCTTTCTGGCAAGGGAACAGATGTAATGATAAAAATACCATTCTCAAATGACGACAAAGACTAGTACATACAATGTAATGATAGTTGATGATCATGCTTTATTCCGCAATGGACTTAAGCTTTTACTCAACTCATTCAAAGACTTTAAGGTAGTTGCCGAGGCGTCGAATGGAATCGAATTCCTTAACACAATAGACGTCCTACCTATCGATGTTGTTTTGCTCGATATTGATATGCCAGAAATGGACGGTATTACGGCAGCACAGAAAGCATTAGAGAAAATGCCAGATTTGAAAATCATTACCCTTTCGATGTATGGCGATGAAGACTATTACTACAAAATGGTGGAAGCTGGCGTGTGTGGATTCTTGCTTAAAGATTCGGATATTGATGAAGTGTATGCAGCTTTATGCTCGGTGATTGATGGTAAAAACTATTTTAGCCAGGAGCTTTTACAAAATATTCTTCGCAATATAAAAAACACAGAAGATGAGCCAGAAGAGTTTTACGATTTATCTGCTCGTGAAATTGAAATAATAGATCTTATTTGCAAAGGCTTATCTAATCTTGAGATTGGAGAAAAACTTTTCCTCAGTAAAAGAACAGTCGAAAAACACAGAGCTAACATTTTAGAAAAGACTGACACAAAAAACACTGCTAGCTTGGTAATGTTTGCAATTAAAAACAAAATTGTAGCTATTTAATCTGCTGTAATCATTTTCCAATCATGTTGTTTATCCATAGTTCTCAATAGCTAAATGGCTATATAAAAGCATAATCAATCTTAAGAATTCTCTTCAAATTAAGAATTATACTAGTTTAGTATTATAATTTTACTTATATTGCGGTTTAAAGACAAAAGAATTATGAAAGTAACAATCACAGTATTTTTGGCATCGCTTGTCTATTTGCAAACTTTTGCACAGATTCCAGAATGGAGATTGACAAACTGGAACACTGTAGGCAATTCATACGAGGTTCCTATTGATATCTCCGTCATAAACATTCTCGACTTTGGGGCAATTGTTAACGATGGTTTGTCAGATAATATGGCAATAAATGAGGCTATCGAAAGCTTCGAAGGTGGATATGGAAAAATCATAATGCCAGCAGGAACATATAATTTCACTGAGCCAATAGTAATTCCTTCAGGAATATGCATTTATGGAGATGGCAATAATTCTACTATCTTAAAAGCTAACCTTGGTGGAGTTTCCGATTTTTTAGTTATTCAAGGAGGTGTTACGCCAGAAAGCACGAATGTAACAGAAGCGACAAAGGGCAATAATTTCATAACCTTAGATTCTACTGAACACGGATATGCTGCCGGAGACATCTTAAAACTTAGTATGGATGGAACTGGATATATGTTTTCTGACTGGGCAATGTCGTGTATGGCTCAAATTATAAAAATACAATCGGTAAATGCGGATACTTTATTTATCGAAAGTACTCTTAGACATGACTTTCCTTTGGATAAATCGCCAGTTGTACAAAAAATAAATGTTACAAAAGACATCTTGATTGCTGGTTTAAAAATTGAAAGAGAAGATGCGAGCGTCGGCCAAACATCAAATATATCATTTAATTATGCCTACAATTGTCAGATTAGAGCAATAGAGAGTTATAACTGTAACTTTGCACACATCAGCATTTCAAATTCTACCAACATCGGAGTTTCGGGTAGTTATATTCACCATGCATTTGCTTATGGTGGCGGAGGACAGGGTTATGGAACAGAAATATCTGCCTCATCGGGCGAGTGTTTAATTGAGAATAATATTTTCGAACATTTAAGACATTCAATATTAATGCAATCGGGCGCCAATGGTAATGTCGCAGCCTATAACTATTCATTTGACCCGTATTGGTCGGAGGCTTATCTACCTGCAGCATCGGCTGGAGACCTTGTTTTTCATGGAAATTACCCATACTGCAATCTATTTGAAGGTAACATTGCACAAAATGCAATTCTAGATGATTCTCACGATATTAATGGCCCATTCAACACGTTCTTCAGAAACCGACTCGAAAAATATGGAATAGTAATGAACTTCAATCCTCCTACCGACTCTTCAAATTTTGTTGGAAACGAAATTACAAATACTGGGTTCCTGTTGGGAAACTTTACCATCTACGGCAATGGCAATTTCTCTCATGGTAATAATGTAAAAGGGACTTGTAATCCCAGCTCGACACAAAATATCGAAATGGAGTCGCTTTATCTGCAATCTGCTCCATGCTATTTCTATTCAGAGTTCACTTGGCCTGCAATTGGTTATCCATCAACTCTAAATGCCAATACTATACCAGCAAAGCAAAGATATACACAGGGGATAATGACCTTTGACACTTGCATAATAGATTATAGTGCAATACAAAATGAGATCACAGAAATGAAATTTTATCCAAATCCATGCAATGGAGAGTTATTTATAAATGATTTTAATTGTGTTTTAAAGGTTGAGATTATTGATCAAACTGGCAGGATAGTTTTTTCTGATTCAGACATACATTCAAACACAATTAGCTTAGATATTAAATCAGGAATGTATTTGTTTAGGGTATTCTATCAAGAAGGGAAAATCGTCAATAATAAAATCTTTGTTAGAGCAATTTGAGAAACTAACATGAATTAGTGTTTCTCTATTTTTTTAACCCCAACAAAGTCATCCGATACAACTTTTACCATATATACAGCTGGTGGTAATGCACTCATATCGTATCTTGTAAATATCATCCCAGCAGAAGTGTTCTCTTTTGATTGCCAAACTAAAGCTCCAAGGACATTGTAAACATTTACTATTGCTGTTTTACCTGGTAGGTATTCTGCAGAAATATTTAAAATATCAGTTGTTGGATTAGGATATACAATAAAGGACGGCTGAGGGTTATTTTCATTTTCACAAGAAGTAGTAATTATCTTTGTGTAAACAAACTTACCGTCAGTGTCTATTTGTTTGAGGCGATAATAATTCTTTCCATTTATTGGATTCAAATCAGAAAAAACGTATGATTTAGGTCTATTACTATTTCCAGCCCCATCAACAAAGCCAATCTGAGCAAAAGTTTTTCCATCTGCTGATTTTTCAACTACAAAGCCAGCGTTGTTTGTCTCTGATGCTGTTTGCCAAATAATATCAACTTGATTACCAGAACAATCAGCAGATAATGAAACTAACTCCACAGGCAATGGATTCTGATTACTTTTAGAACCTAAAGTAATAAAAGTTTGAGATTTTGCGCCGAATGGAACAGGAAAACGACTAGTAACATATCCCTGATCATGAGCAATACTGCTTGATCCAGAGTTAAAGTCGGCATCAACCCACATACTACCATTCCAATATGACACAACTAGATCGGCTGCTACAAAGTCAGCATCATCGCCATAATCAAAACCATGATTACAAATATCACCAGGTGCGTGAGCATTATCGTTCCAGTACAAAGTAACATCGGCAAAATCTTCGGTTGAACTGACGAGATAATATTCTCTATTGCTTACATGATGAAGAGTAGCATCCATATTACCACTATGTTCCCACCAGTCGGGCATTCCAGCATCATCGAAAAAATATTCAACATCAACACTTGTTGACGCAACAGGATTTGATGTCATCGGAGACCAGACAGTATAAGTTACATTCCCATTTCCGTCAAAGTCTTGAACTTCAACATCTCCAGTAGGGAAAGTAAATGGAACGGCACCTGACTTTCTCATTTTACCATCCACAAAACTTGAAGCATTACCTGCATCAGAAGTTGTTGTTGCCTGAAAAATTAAGGTATTTCCGTTTGTATTAACGATTCCGTTACTCAATGTTAAAGAATTTTCAATTTCCATATCATCAGATAGAACAATTGCCTGATTACTACCAGATGTATTATTTATTGTGATAGTTCTAAATGAGCTTCCGCCACTTGCGATAGTTTGTTGAGCAGTTCCCGTAAGAGTAACGGTTCCACTGGCACCTTGATCGAAACTAGCAGGACTAACATTTGTCCAGTCGCCAGTAACATTTAGAGGTGTGTTATAATAGAAATATCCTCCTGCGCCTGAGTTGTGCAGATTATCAAAGATTACACTGGTCCCAGAAGAAACAATTACTTTTGCTCCTTCATTTTTAATTGTTTGACCAAAGCAAAAAGCAGCCAAACCTGTAAACACAGATAAAAGTAATAATCGTCTCATAGATTTCTCAATTCTTACCACAAAAATAACACAATTATTAATATAATCCACAAATATTAGCAAAATTATAAACCTACTTATGCACTTTTTTTTTCATAACTTACTAAACAACAAATATTTACAATTTATTTTCATTTTTTTCAAGTCAATACGGTTTTGATTAAATAATATTTCTTATTTTTATGCATTGTTTAACCTAAACCTGTTGTAATATGAAAAAGTTAAAATTATCATCTCCACTATTATTATTAGCGATAGTAGCAGTATTTTTTGCATCATGCTCCAAGAGTCCTGCTGTCCATATCCCAAAAGATGCATTTGCTGTATTGGTTTTAGACGGATCAGAACTTCTGAAGTTTTCAGATCCTGACATGATCAAAGAGAATAAGGAATATAAAGATGCTTTGAAAGACATAGAAAAAGAGAGTAAAAAAGCTGCTGAACTTATCGAAAAAGTGATGAAAGACCCCGATGCGACTGGGATTCTCTTAACCGAAAAGATTTATGCATTTGCAGTTCTAAACAAAGAGGATGTTATCTTCGGAGTAATTATTCCTATCGACAGAAAAACTCTTGAAGAGAATATCGAATTAATTGCTGAAGAATTTAATGTTCCCGTATCGATGCTAATGGAATCAAAGAATGAAATTGAATACATGGAACCTGAATCAGGAATTATTTTCGGATGGAACGATGACGTTGCAATGATTGTTGTTAACGAAGCATCAGATGATAATTTTGGTCTTCTTGAGAAATATATGAATCTTGAAAAGGGAGAATCCATTCTTTCAGATAAAGACTTTAAAGAATTTGATAAAAACTGCAAGGCCCTTAATCTATGGGTTTCTTCAAATGTAATTGATGAAATTGATATGGATAAAGAGGCAATTAACGAATTTGAGAAACTCACAGGTATTGATTTGGCTGGCAACTATGGCCATATGCACCTCGATATTCAGAAAGATGAAATCACCTATACTTCAAAGTTAAGATTTAATGAATCTATTCAGAATCTCGACACTAAAAAGTTGATGGATAATGCAAACAAGATTGTTGAATTATTCGAAGATCCAATTATGGATGGCTTAGATATCTTCGGCGGCGGCGATTTTGAAGATGACGAAATGATGACAGACAGTCTTTATGACGATTACCCTGAAATGACTGATGAAGAATGGGAAGCTCTATTAAACGAACTTGAAGAGGTAGAATAAACGTATAAAAACTTATGGAAATAAAATTTTCCGGTGTTATCCCTGCTCCTATTCCTGAGAAAGACATTTTACAGTCTGAGATATGGGGCAGGGATATCACTTTTTCGCCCGGACAAAAAACTTTGATTTATGCCGATTCCGGTAAGGGAAAAACCACTTTTGTAAATATTATCTTTGGTAGTCGCCACGATTACACAGGTGATGTCTTTATAAATGGTAAGATCTTAAAAAGTCTTAATCTGAATGATTTCTCGGTTTTACACAAATCATCATTGAGTATTGTGCCTCAAGGACTATTACTTTTTCCAGAACTTAGCATGATGGAGAATATCCAAATTAAAAACAGAATACAAAACTTCCAAAACCCAACCAGAATTTCTGAAATGATAGAAATTCTCGGGCTTAGCGGTTTTGAGAAACGCAAAGCTGGCAGAATGTCCTTTGGGCAGAGACAAAGGGTTGCTATTATTCGGGCATTGTGTCAGAGTTTCGACTATATACTACTCGACGAAGCATTTAGCCACCTCGATGCCACAAATACAAAAATTGCATGGGAATTGATAAAGGAAGAAGCTGGAAGACAAAACGCTGGCATTATTCTTACTTCATTAAATAAAGAATTTGAAAACGAAATGAATAAAATTCGGGTATAATGATTTGGAAAGTACTTAAAAACAATATAAAACCTGGTCAGATTGTTGGCACATTCTTGGGCATCATGCTAGGTCTCACAATCCTTATGGGTGCTCTATCATTTTACCTTGATGTTAAACCCATTTTCGATGATAAAGAGAGCTTCTGGAAAGATGAATACATTATTATTAATAAGCGAATTGATTTAACCGACACATACGCTCAAACACAAAGCGACACCGTAGCAAAGCCATTATTCTCAAAAGCCGAAATTGAAGATTTAAAATCACAGAAATTCGTTAAAGATGTAGCTGAATTCTCGAGTTGTTCATTTAAAATTAAAGCATCGTCAAAGAATGATAGCCCTATTGCTGGCTTCTCCTCCGATTTATTCTTTGAGGCTGTGCCCGACGAGTTTGTTGATGTAAATTATGCCAACTGGAAATGGGAAGAAAACAACGACTTTGTTCCAGTTATAATCCCTAAGCAATATCTAAATCTTTATAACTTCGGATTTGCACAAAGTCAAAATTTACCTCAGGTTTCCGAAGAAGGAGCTGGATTAATAAAATTCAATATCACAATTCAAGGCAAGGGTAAAAAACAAAAGTTTGAGACAAGAATTATTGGCTTTTCGGAAAGAATAAACACCATATTGGTACCTGAATCTTTTGTAAAATGGGGAAATGAAAATTTTGGCGAGGAAAAAAATCCACGCCCTGGTAGAATCATAATCATTGCTAAAGACCCTTCAAGTCCTGAATTATTTAAATACCTTGAAGATCACAAATACGATCTCAACAAATCAGAACTAAGTAATAGCAAGGCATTGGCTTTCCTAAAAGTTATAATCTCAATCGTACTACTTATCGGTTTGATAATAATTGCTTTGGCATTCTCACTAATGGTTATATCAATTCAACTTTTATTGTATCGCAATAATGAGAACATAAGCAAATTGGGAATGCTTGGATATTCATTAAAGGAAATATCCTTACCTTATCAAATAATGGTGATTGTTTTGTTTATGATTACCTTTCTAACATCAATAATCCCTCTTTCCATTTTTCGCAATTTTTACCTATCTAATCTAATTTTACTTGGCTACGAGAATTTTAATCAAGTACTTCTTAATGTTCTAAGTACTGGCTTAGGCTTTATTTCCATAATAGTAGTTATGCTAATATTTATGGTAAGAGGCAGCATTAAAAAGATAATGAAATTGGGTTAGAGTTACATACAAATAAATATTAACATTTCATGAAAGATAAAATATTAAAGCATTATGTCAAAACTAGAATTCGGTTCTTGTAATCTGTAATCTGTAATCAGTGGATTTGCTTAGTCGCTATCGCTATTTGGAATTCCACTTTTGTTAAAAAGGCAGAGTCTCAAGTTTATTACAATTTACCGATTACAGATTACAGATTACAGATTACCGAAATTATACCAGAGACCTAAATAGTTACAATGAAAGATAAGTTAAAGAAGATATTTAAACGCTTAGCAATTAGTATTTCTGTACTTATACTTTTAGTTTTTACATTGCCATATTTGGTACCAGTAAGTGAAGCACAAAAACCAAAAGAAATTAGCTATTTTGAGAACAGCAAATACATGACTGTCAGCGACATTAAGCTTCATTACAGAATATGGATAAATGAAGACTCTATAAATTCACATAAATGGATTTTACTTTTGCATGGCATGGGAGGCTCCACATATTCGTGGGAGAATAATGCAAAAGTTTTTTGCGATTCTGGATATAATGTTGTTGCAGTTGATATTCCCCCCTATGGGTATAGTGAAAAGAATCCCGATTACAATTACTCTACCGATAATATTTCTGCCCTAATGTGGAAATTTGCGAAGAGAATTAATGACAAATATCCATGGATTCTTATAGGTCATTCGATGGGCGGAGGGATTGCTCAATGTATGGCAATTGAGAAGCCTAAAAAGGTTAAAAAAATAGTTTTTGTAGCTCCGGCACTCTTTTCAGAATTAAAACCTGGACGAGATTTTGGACAATTTATAACTGCCTTTAGGCCTGTGGAAAGGCTAATGAGCGTTTTGGGCGAAACATTCTACATAAAGAAGAATAAAATTAGAAAAATTCTTGAATCATCGTTTGCTTCTGAAGTGCCCGACGAGGTTGTAAATCAATATTATAAGGCACTTAACAATGATGGTTTCACAACAGCATTTCTAAGATCGTTCTCAAAATCAAATCCCAGTAAACAAGTAAACGGATTAGACTTTAATATTAAATCACTTGCTTTCTTTGGTACTGCCGACACTTGGGTACCATATTCTCAGACAAAAAATATTACCGATCAGTTGCATTGTATCAAGATTGTAAGTATCGAAAACGCTGGTCATAGCTTGATGGAAACAAATTCACCGGAGTTCAATAAACAAGTTCTACAATTTCTGAATTCTCAAGACTAGAATAATTCATACCGAATTATGTCCATAACCGCCGAATTCTGAAAATCTGTTACCGAATTCTGATTCTCAATCTTTATATCTTCCACGTTGCCGTACTTTTGACTTATAAAACTAAAAATAAAAAGTCATGAAAACAAAATTTTACATAATCTTTCTACTCACAATTATCTCTGTAAATTTGTCTGCACAAACAATTATTGCAGGAAACACATTAAACCACAATGGTCAAACCACTGTTACAATGGGTAACGTTGATTTGGGATTAACAGATCAATTAACAGTTATGTACTGGGTAAAATGGAACATCGACCCAACAACTGGTAACAAATGGGCGAATATGGTTACTATTAACTCAAGCACAACTGCTGATAGGGGTCAGTTTTGGCTACAGCATAATAGCGACAACTCAAAATTTGAATTCGCACTTTCTACAATCAACAATGGCAATCAAATGTCGAGAAATATGATTTTTAGCACTACAACACCACAAGCTGAAGTATGGTATCATATTGCAGCAGTTTATGATGGAAAAAAAATGAAATTGTACGTCAATGGAGTTTTGGAAAGCACCACAAATAAAAAGGGAGATATCTACCCTGTACAATCTGACTATATTTTCACAATGGCTTCGTGGGCAAACTCAAACAATTCCCACAGAGCAATTAACGGACAATTAGACGAGGTCTCTATTTGGGATGTAGCATTAACATCTGAGCAGATAAACGAAACCATGGGCAGTCTTTTGCTTGGAACAGAAAATGGCTTGGTTGCGTATTACAGATTTGATGAAACATCGGGAACAACGGTAAACGACTTTACTGGCTCAGGATATAATGGAACAAACACAACTATTAACGGTGGAACGACTCCAGCAGTCATCTTAGGTTCAACAGCTCCAATCTTTGGAATACTTCCTATCGAATTACTATACTTTGACGCACAAAACAATGATGCTGAAAATTCTGTTAATCTAGAATGGGCTAGTGCAAGCGAAAAGAATAATGACTATTACACAGTTTATCGCAGCATTGATGGCGAATACTGGGAGCCAATATCAACAATTACTGGCGCTGGAAACAGTTCAACAACTTTAACATACTCTTTTATCGACGAGAATCCACTTAACGGAATTTCTTATTACAAACTGAGACAAACCGACTTTGACGGCAAGTACGAAGAGTTTGAGATAAAAAGCGTTAATCTCTCAATGTCAGAAAGTTCTGTTAGCCTCTATCCTAACCCAGCAGCTGATTTTATTAACTTATCATACTTTTTCACATGCAATGAATCAGAGTTAAGACTTAACATTTACAACGCTTCTGGACAACTTATAAAGACCGAAAATATTGGTAACAACAGTATAAGCATGGAAACAACTATTGATTTAAACGATTTTGCTAATGGAGTTTACTTTATTCAGATAAATTCACAAAGCAGCAATCTTTACAAATCAAGTTTTATAGTAAAGAAATAATAGCCGGGCACCAAATACAAAGAGATGGTTTTGAGGTAGTTTAGGGCTTCATTGTTGTGAGAACAATGGGGCCTTTTTACTGTTTATAATAAAAAACATAATAGAAATATAAACACAAGATGGAAATCAATATTTTCTGGTTTAGAAGAGATTTAAGTTTACACGACAATCATGGCTTATTCGAAGCCCTCAAAAGCGGTCATAGTGTAATTCCAATATTTATCTTTGATAAAGAAATACTCGAGGAATTACAAAAAAATGATTCTCGAGTTAGTTTTATTCACGACAATCTCAGAAGAATAAATAATGAGCTAAAACAATACAAATCATCAATTCTTATTCTTCACGACAGAGTTGAAGAAACATTTCAAAAACTCGTAAATGAATATAAGATTATTTCAGTTTATGCAAACGAAGACTATGAATCTGATGCAATAAAACGAGATGATTTGGTTCTGCAACTTCTACAAAAAAATGGGATATCATTTAATACATTTAAGAATCAAGTAATATATTCCAAAAATGACATCAGCCAAGGGGGAACAAAAGATGGAAAACCATATACGATTTTCACTCCATACAAAAATGCTTGGTTATCGAAATTTAAAACCGAGGATAAAATAGAGGTCTATCCTTCAGAGAAATATTTAGATAACCTTTATAAAAAGGAATTCCGATTCCCCGACTTATCCAAAATAGGTTTTACAAAGGGCCAATTTATGGTAAAGGATTATAATTTGTCAATGATTGAAGATTATGCCAAGAATCGCGACTATCCAGATGTCGATGCCACAACATATTTGGGGCCTCATCTTCGCTTTGGGACAATAAGCATAAGACAACTGGTGAAAGAATATGGGTCATTAAATGAGACGTTTTTAAGCGAATTGATTTGGCGGGAATTTTTTATGCAAATAATGTTTCATTATCCAAAAAGTGAACAACATAACTTTAAGTCAAAGTACGATGCAATAAAATGGAGAAACAACGAAGATGAATTCCTGCTTTGGTGCGAGGGTAAAACAGGTTATCCAATTGTAGATGCTGGGATGCATCAACTAAATACAACTGGATATATGCATAATCGTCTTCGAATGATAACTGCTAGTTTTTTAGTAAAACACTTACTTATTGACTGGCGGTGGGGAGAGGCATATTTTGCTGAAAAATTACTTGATTATGAACTTGCGAGCAATGTTGGAAATTGGCAATGGGCAGCAGGAACAGGTTGTGATGCCGCTCCATATTTTAGAATTTTCAACCCTATGACTCAACAAGCGAAATTTGACAAAAATCATGATTATATTTTAAGGTTTATTCCAGAATATGCACCCGACAAGTATATAAATCCAATTGTGGAGCACGTATTTGCACGTAAAAGAGCTCTCGACACCTATAAAACTGCAATATCCTAATGACATATTTTATTGATTATCAAATTATTAGAAAAACTTTATCGGCAGTAGTTGATTTTTTTGAGAAAAATGTTTTACCTAGTCAAAATTTAAGTATATTTACAAATAGAATTCTGCATTGTTAAAAATGATAAAAAAGTACTTAATATTAATTGCTGATGATGAATCGTTAAACTATCTTTTTTATCGAGAGATACTTAGTGAAGATGTTTACGATATTTTATATGCAGAAAATGGAATTGAAGCAATAAATCTATTGCAAGAAAACGAAGGGAAAATAGATTTAATTCTTATGGATATGAAAATGCCAGAGATGGATGGTTTTACAGCAACTAAAGAAATCCGGAAATCTAACACTTCGATTCCTATTCTTGCCCAAACTGCTTATGCTTATCGCGAAGATTTTGAAAAAGCAATTGAAGCTGGATGTAGTGATTATATTTCAAAACCTATACATGAAGATATTTTGAATGCAAAAGTTAAAAAGCTACTTAATATTCTCTAAAGATTTTTGCACTCTCTGTTTGCTAATAACTTGTATTGCATAAAATTACCGATAGACAGTATCCCACATCATTTTTTTTTCTACTTTTGAGCAAACAATTCATTAATGCGCTTACTGATATTAAACTACGAATATCCACCTCTGGGAGGCGGTGCCGGAGTGATTACTCAAAATATCGCAGAAGGTCTAGCTTCCCGCGGGCATCAGGTATGTGTGTTAACGACTTGGTTCGATGGACAACCCGAAGATATTACAGAGAATAATCTTAGGCTGATTAGATTAAAATGTAAACGCAAAGAGATTTTCCAGTCCAATCCAGTAGAAATGTTATCATGGATGTTTGCTGCACAGAAATATTTAAAGAAACATCTAGATAATAATAGATACGATTTATGTTTTGCCAACTTCTCCTTACCTGGAGGTGAAGTGGCATATAGCATGAAGCTAATGCACAAATTACCATATGTCCTCATTTCTCATGGCCACGACATTCCATGGTTTATGCCCGAGCAAATGATGTGGTATCATGCTGCAACCTATCATTGGATAAGAAAGATATGTCTACAATCGGAACGAAACTATGTACAGTCTCCAGATATGAAGGCAAATATCGATGCATTTCTTGGGAAATTCGATCGTAAGAATAAGATTATTCATAACGGGTGGAATAGTGAATTATTTAGCCCCGATTACAAGCAAAGAACTTCAAAGTTTACAATACTTTTCCCAGGACGCCTAGTTAAGCAGAAAGATCCAATGAGTTTCTTGCGTGCAATAAGTATTTTAAAATCTAAAATTGGCGAATTTGAGGTACATATTCTCGGCGATGGTAAACTTCGACAGAAAATGGAAGAATTTGTTTTAAAGAATGAGCTTGGCGAAATTGTAATCTTTAAATCGTGGCTGAGCAAACCCGAGATGTTGTCTGAATATAGATTGGCATCATTAACTGTACTCCCATCCTTAAATGAAGGCATGAGCATTGCCACCTTGGAGGCCCTCGCTTGCGGCCAATATCTTATAGCCACAAAGGTAAGTAATAATGAGTCATTGATAAGTCCTGGCATTAACGGTGATTTTATTGAGATAAAGAATCCTGAAGATATTGCTGAGAAAATTCTCAATTTCTACAATGAGAAATTTTTAAATAATTACTTGATCCCAATTGAAAACCTTAGCAAGTATCACAAATTGTTTGAGTGGGGCAGAATTGTGGATGAGTATGAAGAAGATTTGACGAAGATTGTGGCTGGGATAAACTATTAAAAACAAGGCATCTATAAGTGAATTATACTTGCGTAGTTTGAAAATAATCGTGCGTTACTTAGATTCGTGTAATGTTAATTGTAAAAATCATACAACATCTGTTTTAAAAAGTGCTGAATAGTTATGGTTTGTTTTACTTTAATAATTCTTTAGTTTTTCCTTTTTTGGGTAAATAGTTTTCGGAAGATATGACTTTTTCGCCACTTTCTTTCTCCAATTCTTTCAATGCATTCCCAGCTATTTTACCTCCAATTCGTGCTGCTTCTTTATTTTCAATAAAGCCTTTCGCATTTTTTGCTCTAGTTACTTTGGTAGTAGAGGCTTCTCCTAGCATAGAGAATATAAGTTCAAGGTCGCTCATATGGTCTCTTAAGTTCTGACTCTTTAATGATTTTAATCTCTTGTATTCAGAAGGATTTAAT
>CAZOHR010000009.1:22227-28032 GCA_964579045.1 uncultured Bacteroidales bacterium
GCTTTTGAAATTTCTGCAGTAAGAATAGCATATTCAGCTTGTTCCTTTACACCTCTATTTTTCCATTCTTCAGTCAATTCCTCACGAATAGCAATGCTACGCATTCGCTTTTCAATCCAATCATCAGGATAACCTTTAAGTTTGTACAATTCACGAGTCCTTTTAGTTGCTATTTCAGGGTTCTCTATTTCATCTAACCTATCGGAGCCAATTTGTGCCAACCATTGCTTAAAGGGTTCTGCTTTACGAGATGGAATTGACTGAATAATTCGCAAAAGTCCCTTAGCATCAGTACAATCCGTAATATACTTTTTTCCATCTGATGAAATCATTTTCAGTTGTACGATGATTTCGTACAACTGAGAAAAACCTTCTGAATTAAGCTTCCTTTTAAGATCACTCCAATATCTACGCGGATTATTGCTTTCAGTAAGCGTTTCTACAACATCAATTATTGCAAAATACCACTTTTGATTTGCCTCATTCCATTCTGTACGAATTTGCTTACTCTCAAACAGCTTAATATTACTCATGCTAATAATAATTAAAAGCAAATATACCCTTTTTCGTCTAATAGTCGAAATTTTAAATCATAATTCATTGTCACTAGATAGTAGCATTGATAAGTCCTGGCATTAACGGTGATTTTATTGAAATAAAGAATCCTGAAGATATTGCTGAGAAAATTCTCAATTTCTACAATGAGAAATTTTTAAATAATTACTTGATCCCAATTGAAAACCTTAGCAAGTATCACAAATTGTTTGAGTGGGGCAGAATTGTGGATGAGTATGAAGAAGATTTACAAGCAATTATTACGCGACTATAAGCTAGCGGTGCACATTCTCCTTATAAAGTCCTATAGATAATAATATGTCTTCTTTGCGTAATGGTTTGGTTAGATAGCTATTACAACCAGCAATTATTGCAGCTTCTTTATCACCTGGTAGTGCGTATGCTGAATTGGCAATAATTTTAATATCTTTATCTATCTTTCTGATTTCCTTGGTTGCATCGAGGCCATTCATTACTGGCATTTTAACATCCATGATAATCATATCAAAATCTTTGCAACTCTCAAACTCTTTTACTGTATCAGCGCCATTCGTGCATCTTATTAAATCACAATTAACTTCTGCCATAATTGTTTCTAGGTATAAATAGCTAATGTCATCGTCCTCGGCAACAAGTATTTTAAGTTTCTTCGACTTTAAGTCCTTTGATAAAATCAAAGCCTTCTCGGCCTGTGAATCAATAATAGAATTACCAATCACTTTTATACTAGGAATAGTAAATTTAAATTCTGAACCTTCATTTTCTTGTGATTGCAGCATAATTTTTCCACCCAACATTTCGACATAAGCTTTTGATATGGCCAGTCCTAAACCAGATCCTTGTTTAGCTCTTAAATCTTTAATATCAGCCTGTTCGAATCGATTAAAAATCGCTTCTAATCGGTTGTGGGGAATACCTATACCAGTATCTTTCACGTAACAATTAATCGTATTTGAATCAACTGAAGCTCCAACACAAATTAGTCCTTCATCAGTAAACTTAATTGAATTTTTAATTAAATTAGTAAGAATAGACTCAAACTTACGAATATCAGTATTAACAGTGGCATTATATTTAATGACTGGTTTTTCGTAAATTAGTATCAGTCCTTTCTCCTCTGCTTGAGGTCTAAAAAACTTAATCAGTTCTTCAATCTCGTTATTAATATTAAACTCCGACTTATTTACAACAACCAAACCAGCTTCAATCTTTGAGATTTCGATAATATCGTTTACTGTATCAAGAAGTCTTTGTCCACTACGATGGATAATATCAATATAACTATCTCTTTTATCGCTTGATAAATCTTGTATTCGTAACAAATCAGTAAATCCGAGGATTCCGTTCATCGGCGTCCGTATTTCATGGCTCATATTTGCCAAAAATGCAGATTTAAGGCGGTCGCTTTCTTCGGCTTTTTCTTTTGCTTGGATCAATTCATTTTCGATTTCTTTTTGTTCGGTAATATCTCTGAACTCGACCACTCTAACTGGTACACCTTTATATGGAATATTTCTACCCTCCAATCTTAAATGATATTTAGTTCCATCTTTTCTTACTCCTACAGCTTCATAAGCCTTTTCGTATCCTGATGCAATGTTGTCGATTGTAATTTGTCTAGTATCATCAGAAATAAGCATTAACCCATCCATACCGAGAAGTTCTTTTTGCGAAAATCCGGTTATGTTAGACAAGCCCTGATTACAATCCAATATTATTCCTTTATTATGAATTGCAATCCCCCCAAATGATGCGTTATGCAAAGACCTAAATCTATATTCGCTCTCTCTTAGAGCCTGTTCCGACAACTTTCGTTCGGTAATATCAATGCTATAACCAGCCAATAACTTTTCATCACCTTGATTTATTGGAAACTTTATAGTGATATAGTTTTTTCCATTAAGTTCTTCATCCAAGGTAAGAATTTTACCTTCAGAAACTACTGCCCAATCTTCATCAATAATCTTCTTTGCAAAATCTGCTGGAAACAAGTCATACATATTTTTACCAATCATTTCAGCAGCAGGAACGCCAATCATATCAATAAAATTATCACTTGCAAATAAGACTTTACTAGTTTCAGATGTTGACTTCTTGATATATGCATAAACTGGTGAATGTTTAATAAATAAAGAAAGAAGTTCTTGACTATACTTTAAAGCCTGTTCAGCCTTTTTTTGTTCCTCAATTTCGAAACAATGCCCAATATAACCAACAAAATCGCCGGATGCGTTATAGTTCGGTGTTCCTGTGTCGCTAATCCAGCGATATTCACCAGAATGATGACGCAATCGGTACTCCATATAAAATTGCTCTTGTTTATCAAAGGCCGTTCCATACACTTCTACGCAATTGTCAAAGTCATCTGGATGTACTCCTTCTGTCCAACCATTGCCACTTTCCTGTTCTAAGGTTCTTCCTGTAAATCTAAACCATGGTTCATTAAAGTAGTTGCATAATTTATCAGTGCCAGATGTCCAAACTAATGCTGAACCTGAATTTGCAAGATTACGATACTGAATTTCCTTGTCCAGCAAAGCTTGTTCGGTTCGTTTTCGCTCAGTAATATCAAAAACTGTAGTTATAAAATATAAAGGTTTTTTGTCACTATCTCGACAAATAGCAACACTAACATTTGCCCAGATAATTGATCCTGATTTATGAATATATCTTTTTTCAAGCCTTGTAGATTCAGATTCTCCAGAAATTAAGGCATTCAATTGTCTCTGAACACCTTCAATATCTTCATCAGGAGTGATTTCCTGCCATTTATTATTCTTCAATTCCTCTTTACTATAACCAAGCAAATCGCAGAAAGCCTGATTAACATTTATTTCACCTGACATTAAGGTTATTGATTTGCCAACGTTTGCAGATTCAAAAATAATTCTAAACTTAGATTCACTTTCGCGTAGTGCATTCTCTATTGCAATTCGTTTATCCAATTCATCATTAAGCTCTTTGGTGCGCTCATTTACTAATATTTCGAGTTTTATTTTATCGTCCCGTTTAGTAATATTTGCATCTCTGATTTTCAACATTGCTTTTACCTGAGCAATCAATTCCGCTTCGTCGATAGGTTTATTAAGAAAACCATCCGCACCAGCATCCAGTGCTAAAACTCGATTCTCAGATCTATCCTTAAGCGCAGTAAGAAACACAACAGGTATATCGCACAGTGCGGCATCCTGTTTGATATTTCGGCATACTGTAAACCCATCCATACCAGGCATTACGATATCAAGCAGAATAATATCAGGGATGAAATCTTTTGCAATTTCAATTCCAGTATATCCATCAAGAGCACTCTTAAACTCGGCTTGAGGGAAGGTATCCTTGAGCACAGCTTTAAGGCTGATTATATTATCGTTTATGTCATCTATTGCTAGAATTTTCGTCATAAGCTATAGTTTTAAAAAACAACTCTCAAAATTTACTTTCTTCCCAGCCATTTATTTAACTCTTCATTTATTAGATTAATATCTATCGGCTTAGAAATATATCCATCGAATCCCTGACTAATAAATAATTCTCTCGATCCTTTCATCGCGCTCGAAGTTAGAGCAATAACTGGAATATGTTTTAATTTATCTGACTTTCTGATTTGCGTTAGAGCTTCAACACCATTCAATTCAGGCATGGCAATATCCAAGAGGATTAAATCAGGAATATGTGCCATTGCAAGTTGAATTCCGCTGCTAGCATTCTCTGCTTCTAACAGAGTACAACCATCCGCAATCAAAGCGCGAAGAGCCAACATATTATCAGCATTATCGTCAATTGCCAGAACTATAGGATTATCCACAGGCTTATTTGGAATTTTTACGCTTGAAATAATTTCAGCAGACATTTTACTTTTAGCCATCATAGATGCAACCGATTTTAGCAACTGCTCTTTATTAACATCCCCTTTTCGGAGAAGTTGATGAATATTATTACTCCTTAAAACCGCAAGTTCTTCCTTACTTAAAATCTTTGCTGTCAAAATTAAAACAGGTAAGTGAGCATATTTTTGCTGGTCTCGTATTAATCGAAGAGTTTCAAATCCATCAACTCCAGGCATCATTAAATCGAGAATTATTGCTTCGGGTGAATTATTTACAAGATAAGTCAATGCATCTGTCCCGTTTTTTGCTTGGTCAACGATATACCCCTCTGCCTCAAGAATGTATTTTAACTGTACAACCATTGCATCGGTATCTTCAACAATTAATATTCTACTCTCGCAATGATCTAAGCAATTAGCCTCGTCAGTATGTGAGATTGAATAAATATTGTGATTTACAATTTGCTCGTTGCCACAATTAATAGAATTAAGAGGTAAAACAAATACAAATTCAGAACCCTTGTTCTTAGTGCTTTCAACAAGAATTTTACCACCTATCATATCAGAGTATTTTCTAGCAATTGACAAGCCTAGACCAGATCCTCCAAATTTGCGGGCATTACTTGCGTCCACTTGTCGAAATTCATCAAAAATATACTTAATCTGATCTTCTTCAATTCCAATTCCAGTATCACGAATTTTAACTAAAAGATTTTCGCCTGATTTCTCTGTAAAAACAGAAACTTCGCCATTTTCGGTAAACTTAACGGCATTAGCAATAATATTCTGCAAGATGTGACGACACTTATTATAATCACTGCAAATTGAAATAGGATCTTTGCCCAGAGTATAGTTAAGACTTAATTTTTTCTGAACAGCTTGAGGTTCAATCATTGTAATAATATCGCTCAGAAGGTCATCAATTTTAAAGTCAACCAAATCAATCTCTTCTTTACCAGATTCAATACGTGAAAGATCTAAAATATCATTTATAAGGTCGAGCAAATGCTTTCCATTTCTTTCAATTACGTCAAGATAACTATACTCTTCCTCAGGAATTTTTCCATTTAGACGGCGATTCAGCACACCTGATAATGCGATAACAGAATTGAGTGGAGTTCTTAACTCATGACTCATATTTGACAAGAAACTGGTTTTTAGTTTATTTATTTCATCAAGTTGTTTCTTTTGCATTTCCAATTCTACATTTTGCTCCGACAACTCGTTTGTCATAGCCTGTAGTTCCGATTTTTGGGTTTCAAGCTCTGCGTTCTGAGTTTTTAGCTCTCCGTATACATCGATAAGTTTTTTAAATGTCAATATTCCATTCATACGAGCAGTAAGAACACTAATAATTGATTTAAATAGCCTTAAACTTTCAGTGGAGTATGATTTTACAGAAGCTAAAGAGATTACCGCAACTA
>CAZOHR010000010.1:0-28004 GCA_964579045.1 uncultured Bacteroidales bacterium
GCTACCAGACAACTCTGGTACAGATGGATTATAATTATGCGACAATGTTGTCTGCGGACGACCCTGTATATTTAGATAATCTTAGGTTTAAGCAGGTATTTGGTGATGAGGCAAATGGTATTGTCGTTGGAATTATAAACAAGGACTTCTTTGTCCTAAATGATTTTACTAAACTGCAAAACCTCACTAAAGATCTAAAAAAGATTAAAAATGTTTCATCAGTATTGTCTATAAATTCTGCAGTAAACATAAGACAGGTTACGGTTAAGGATGAAAATGGAACAAATAAAAGAATATTTGAAACATATAATCTATTTCCCGAGAAGATTGAGAATCAACTCGAATTGGATAGTCTGAAGGATGTCTTCTTATCATTACCATTTTATAAGGGTCTTTTGTATAATCAAAGCACTCATGTTTATCTTATGGTAGTTTCAATTGATAAGCAAGTTTTAAACAGCCCTGAACGAATTCCCACAGTTAAGGAAATTGAAAAGGTTGTAAGAAATTATGCCGAAGTAAATAATATTGAAATCCACATCTCTGGACAACCTTATATTAGAACCCAAATGATGGGTCTGGTACAAAGAGAGGTTAAGCTCTTTATTTTCTTGGCAATCGCAATTTGTATTATTATTCTGTATTTATTCTTCAGATCGTTTAAGGTTATCGGAGTTGCACTTATCGTAATTGGGGTTAGTGTTTTGTGGACCATTGGTCTGATGGGTCTTTGTCATTATAAGATAACAATACTTTCAGGGATGATTCCTCCTCTATTGATTGTTATCGGCATCCCGAACACAATATTTTTGAGTAATAAGTTTCATTCCGAAGCGAAGTCACACGGAAATAAAATTCTTGCTCTGCAAAGAGTAATATCAAAAATCGGTAATGCTGTTTTCTTAAGTAATGCTACCACTGCTGCTGGATTTGCTACATTTATTATTACTAATAGCAATCTATTGGTCGAGTTTGGTGTCATTGCTTCAATTGGAGTTATGATTACTTTTGTAGTTGCTCTTATTATTATTCCTTCAATTTTCAGTTTCTTACAACCTCCTTCAGAAAAATACACCAAACACTTAACAAACAAGCATATAACCAAAATTATCGATACGATAATTAATATTGTACACAACCATCGTCGTAAAGTTTACTTTACTGTTATTGCAGTTTTAATTGCGGCAGGCTTTGGTGTTACACTTATTGAAAGAACCGGATTTCTACTAGATGATATTCCAAAATCGGACCCAATTTATGTTGACTTAAAATTTCTTGAGAAAAACTTTAATGGGGTATTTCCGATTGAAATTTTAATTGAATCTAGAGACTCATTACAAGGATCTGAACTTATTTATCAAATTCAAAAAATTGACTCTTTGCAACAGCGTTTAACAAAATACCCGGAACTGTCTCGATCCATGTCAGTTGCCGATGCTGTTAAGTTTTTGTATCAGTCATATTCAAAAGGTAATCAAGAAAATTATATGTTACCTGCAGATCCTAAAACCTATGAGACTATTTTTAAACGACTCCCAAATGGTCTTGATCAAAAACTGGCCAAATCGTTTATAGACAGCACCAATACCATTACGCGTATCAGTCTTAATATTGCAGATATAGGCACAAACAGAATGGAAGTTCTGATTCCCAAAATAAAAAAAGATATTCATGATTTATTTCCAGATAAAAACTACAAATCGTTGATTACTGGTTCTACTGTTTTGTATTTCACAGGAACGACTTATCTCATAAATAATCTCTTCGGCAGTTTAATTTTAGCAATAATAATTATCGGACTTTTAATGTTCGGGTTACAACGTTCTCCAAAGATTGTTGGAATTGCATTAGTTCCAAACCTTATCCCAATGATTGTCACAGCAGCCCTCATGGGATATTTCGGGATACCGATAAAACCTTCAACAATTCTCGTTTTTGGTATTGCATTAGGGATATCTGTTGATGGTACAATCCATTTTCTCACAAAGTACAGACAGGAGATGCTTGCTAATGACATGAATATCAGTTATTCTGTACAAAGAGCATTGCGGGAAACTGGACCAAGTCTAATGTACACTGGCGTTATCCTATTCTTTGGATTTATGATTTTTACTTTCTCTGGATTTGGAGGTACTGTTGCATTAGGATTCCTAATTTCGATGACTCTCTTAGTTGCAATGATTGGGAATTTATTATTATTACCGACATTATTAATCTCTCTTGAAAAATATATTAAGAAAAAAGAATTATTAAATCCTATATTTGAAATGAGTGACGAAACTGACGATTGTGACCAAGATATCGATCAGGATTGTGATAAAAATGAAAAAGAGACTTTATGAAAACATTAACCTCACGACACGCTTTTAAGAGAAAAATTCTGGTAACTGGTGGAGCTGGATTTATTGCGAGTTCTCTCGCCGAAAAGCTTGCTCAGGATCCTGAGAATTTAGTTATTGTAATGGACAATCTGTCTACTGGTGCTACCGGAAAACTACCCCCCATTTCAGATAACCTACGTTTTGTAAAAGGCGACGTTAACGACTACAAAGAAATTATGGAGGTGATGCTATCTTTCCAGTTTCATTATGTTTTTCATTATGCTGCAATGGTTGGCGTAATTCGCACACAAGAAAACCCAGTTAGCGTTTTACGTGATATCCGAGGAATCGAAAACATTTGCAGAATAAGCAAAAATACTGGGGTTAGACGAGTCTTCTATGCATCTTCGTCTGAGGTTTATGGAGAACCTGTTGAATTTCCACAAAATGCTCACACAACTCCTCTGAATTCGAGGTTGCCTTATGCAATTGTTAAAAATCTTGGCGAGGCATATCTAAGATCATACAATAAAGAATATGGCATTGATTTCACGATATTTCGTTTTTTCAATACATACGGCCCAAAACAAAGTAAAGATTTTGTTATAAGTAAGTTTTTACTTGCGGCATTAAATAATGAAGATATTACAATCTATGGAGATGGTGCTCAAACAAGAACCTTCTGTTATATTGACGACAACGTTGATGCTTGTGTTCAGATTGCATATCAAGACTTATTTATAAATGATGTAGTTAACATCGGAAATTCTATTGAAACACCAATTATTGAATTGGCACAAAATATTATTAAGATTACTGGTTCGGAATCAAAGATAATCAGCGTGCCTCCATTACCAGAAGGTGATATGACTCGTAGATGTCCTGACAATTCAGAAATGCTCAAAGTCATAAAACGTCCATTGGTAAGTTTAGAAGAAGGTCTCAGAAAGATGATTGACAATGGTTTCTTCGATTATCTTAACCAATAAAACATGCACAGCGACAAAGAACTACTTGATATTGTAAACTCTGGTCTTGAGAAATTAGAGTTTGGCAAAGAGCCTGACAGACTTTACGACCCTGTTTATTACTCTCTTGGCGTTGGCGGCAAAAGAATTAGACCAGTTCTTTGCTTAATGTCTACCGAATTGTTTAATGGAGATTATAAAGATTCTTTGAATGCAGCATTCGGAATTGAGATATTTCACAACTTCACATTATTACACGACGACATGATGGACAAAGCTCTCGTTCGTCGGGGACAACCAGTTGTTCACATAAAGTGGAATGATAACATTGCGCTTCTTTCTGGTGATGCAATGTCGGTGATTGCATATAAATACATCTCGGAATCGAAAAATCTAAAAGAAACTCTAGATGTTTTTTCTGATACAGCATTAAAGATTTGTGAAGGTCAACAGTACGATATGGATTTTGAAACCAGCCTTACAGTTTCTACAGACGATTATCTAAAAATGATAAATCTTAAAACTGCGGTACTGCTTGCTGCTGCTTTAAAAATTGGAGCAATCTCGGCAAATGCCTCTGACGAAGATAAAGAAAATATTTATGAGTTTGGTCGAAATCTAGGGATGGCATTTCAATTACAAGACGACTTCTTGGACAGTTTTGGTGATGTTACGAAATTTGGAAAAAACATTGGCGGAGATATCGTTGCCAACAAAAAGACATATTTATTAATTAAGGCTTTAGAATTAGCTACTGGTAATTTAAAATCAGAACTTATCGAATGGCTTGGAAAAACTGAATTTAATCCTAAAGAAAAAATAGAAGCTGTAGCCTCGATATTTAACAAACTCAATATTGCCAAACACTCAGAAGATTTAATGGAGTCCTATTTTAAAACTGCAGCAGATTACTTTGAAAAGATTAATCTCCCCGCTGAAAAAAAACAATATTTATTGTCTTTTACTAATTCTCTAAAATATCGAGTGAACTAATCTTTTAGAACCTACTTTTGGGGATTAATACAAATCTAAACACTCAAAATTTGTAAAAAAAAGCCAATACCCGAATATTTTCACTTTTTTTAACTAAAATGCTTAAAGTTGTTTTGTTTTGTAAATAAAGTTTATAATTTTGTTTGCAATATAATTAATACTTTTCAGCAATGAGTCAGATAATCGGTGAAATCGTACAGGTAATTGGGCCTGTAATTGATGTAAGTTTTGAAAAATCAGGTAATGACCTCCCAAAAATTTATGATGCTCTTGAAATAAAACGCGAAGATGGAACATCTTTGGTGGTTGAATGTCAACAACACATCGGAGAACATACGGTTCGAACAATTTCAATGGCTTCTACCGACGGTTTATGTCGTGGAATGAAGGTTTTCGGCACTGGAAGCCCAATTATTATGCCAATTGGCGACCAAGTAAAAGGTCGTTTAATGAATGTAGTTGGTAACACCATTGATGGCTTATCAGATGTATCCAAAGTAGACGGTTATGCAATTCACAGACATCCGCCTAAATTTGAAGACCTAAGCACAGATGTCGAAGTGCTTTACACAGGTATCAAAGTTATCGACCTTATCGAACCATACTCCAAAGGTGGTAAAATCGGTTTGTTTGGTGGTGCTGGTGTTGGGAAAACAGTTCTTATTCAGGAATTGATTAATAATATTGCAGTTGGTTATGACGGACTTTCCGTATTTGCTGGTGTAGGTGAGCGAACTCGTGAAGGTAACGATTTGTTGCGCGAAATGATTGAAGCAAATATCGTTAACTATGGCGAAGAGTTTAAAGAATCAATGGAAAAGGGTTCATGGGACTTAAGCAAAGTAGATATAAAAGAGCTCGAAAAATCAAAACTCGCTATGACATTTGGTCAGATGAACGAACCTCCAGGAGCTCGTGCTCGAGTTGCTTTATCTGGACTAACTATAGCAGAAAGTTTTCGCGATGGTGGAAGCAAAACCAGTGGTCGTGATATTTTGTTCTTTGTAGATAACGTATTCCGTTTTACACAAGCAGGTTCTGAAGTGTCTGCACTTCTTGGACGTATGCCTTCTGCCGTAGGATATCAACCTACCCTCGCTACCGAAATGGGCGAAATGCAAGAGCGTATTACATCAACTAAAACGGGTTCTATCACTTCTGTTCAGGCAGTTTATGTACCTGCCGATGACTTAACAGACCCTGCGCCTGCAACAACTTTCTCTCACCTTGATGCAACTACTGTATTAAGCCGAAAGATTGCTGGTCTTGGTATTTATCCTGCCGTTGACCCACTCGATTCTTCTTCAAGAATTTTATCGGCTGATATCGTAGGCGAACATCACTACCAAACAGCTCAAAGAGTTATAAATATTCTTCAGAGATATACCGAATTACAGGACATTATTGCTATTCTAGGTATGGATGAGTTGTCGGATGAAGATAAACAGATTGTTCACCGCGCACGCCGTGTTCAGAGATTCTTATCTCAGCCATTCCACGTTGCAGAAGCATTTACTGGCTTAAAGGGAGAATTTGTCAAAATTGAAGACACAATAAAAGGCTTCAATATGATTATGGATGGAGAAGTTGATATCTATCCAGAAGCAGCGTTTAACCTAGTTGGTACAATTGAGCAGGCAATCGCTAAAGGCGAAAAAATGCTCGCAGAATCCAGATAATTATGATAGTTGAAATAATCACACCAGAAAAGAAACTGTTTGCCGGCGAAACCACCATGGTTAGAGTACCCGGCAGCATGGGTTCTTTCCAGATATTAAACAGCCATGCTCCAATTGTCTCAACTTTGGTAAGTGGTATTATTACTGTCCGCAAGCCAGAAGGCGAAGAACTTAACTTCCAAATTAAGAGTGGATTGGTCGAATGTAAGAAAAATAAAATTGTTATTCTAGTAGAATAAATTTCTTCTTTAAACCTTTAAGGCTTTATTCGGTCTATACATCTTAAATTTAACTTATCTATGAAATATTTAGTATTGATTACGTTTGCCTTTTTGTCATTTGGGCTATTTGCACAAAATCATCCTGGCGGCGGTGGTGGAAAAGGAGGAGATATGCCTGCTGATGGAATAATAACAGGTACTGTTTATGAAAAAGAAAGTGGAAAGCCCGTTGAATACGCGAATGTTGTAATATACAGCAAACGTGACTCAAGCATTGTTAGTGGAGGGATTACCGATAAAACTGGATACTTCAGAATTGACAAGGTTAGATACGGTAGGTTTTTTGTTGAAATTAATTTTATTGGATATGGTAATCAGATAATTCCTGAGATAATGCTTAAGCCAGAAAAAAAAGAACTGGATCTAGGGAAAATTTATCTCGAAATAAATGCCGAAATGCTTGGTGAAGTTAGTGTCGAAGCCAATGTTAATCAGGTTGATTACCGCCTCGACAGAAAAGTTGTTAACGTAAATCAAGATATAATTTCGGCAGGAGGAACAGCAATTGAGGTGCTTCAAAATGTTCCATCGGTAACTGTAGATATTGACGACAACGTTGCTCTAAGGGGCTCTTCTAGCTTTATGGTTCTTATAGATGGTAGGCCTAGTCCAATTCAAGGAAGCGAAGCATTGCAACAAATTCCAGCAAACACAATCGAAAGCATTGAGATAATTACAAACCCTTCAGCGAAGTACGACCCCGATGGTGTTGGTGGAATTATAAATGTTGTCTTGAAAAAAGAGAAAAGAAAGGGATATAATGGTCAGGTTTCTGCAAATTATGGAACTTTTAATTCTTTTGGGGGAGATGCAATCTTTAATATGAGAACAGAAAAGATAAATTTCTTTATTGGTGGTGAATATGGAAATAGAATTAATAAAGGTGAAGGAACGAACAATAGGAGAACTTTTCTGAACGATGATACTACATATTATCTAAACACATACTCAACAAATTTCAGAGCTCGCAAATCGGGTAGCTTTAGAGCTGGATTGGATTACTATCTGAGCGACAATGAGATAATTACAGTTTCTGGTAGATATGGGCTAAGCGGCCATGGAATGGGTTCGGAGGCTTGGGCTGGGAGTTATTATAATTATGATGGTGCAACCGATGATTTCTATTACTACCTCACAGAAAATGATATGTCGTCTAACAGAAGTTATTTCTCAGGCGATTTAAATTATATGAAGAAATTTAAAAAAGCGGGACACGAACTACAGCTTTTCGGTAGTTACTCTGGCGATTTCAAAAATGAATATAACACTTACAATGAGTTGGAAACAGATTTTATGAGAAAGCCTCTAAATGATCTTATTTCTGAGTACCGCACACTTGAAGATGGCTCTGGTAGTACTATTACTGCAAAAGCCGATTATGTTTTACCGCTTTTTGCACAAGGTAAATTTGAAGCCGGTTACCAATTTAAATATTCTCTCACAAATAATGATTACAGATATCAGACTATTGTTTCGGATACTTGGACAGACGATACTGCAAGGTTGAATCCATACCTTTTCACAACAAATATACAATCTGGATATGCAATTTTTGCTAATTTTTGGAAAAAACTGGGATATCAGTTTGGAATTAGAACAGAATATACCGACAGACTATTTCACCAAACAACTACAGATCAACAGTGGCCATATAATAAATTTGATTTCTTTCCCTCTGTTCACTTCTCTTACCAACTTCCTAAAGATATGCAGTTACTTGCAAGTTACAGTCGCAGACTTGACCGTCCACAAGGCTGGTATCTCGATCCATTTATCGAGGTTATCGACCCCAACAATATACGACAAGGAAACCCACTTCTGTTGCCAGAATACACAAACTCGTATGATTTAAGTTTCCAGAAAAAGTTTGGAGCAAACTTTATTTCTGTCGAGGCATATGTCCGTCAGACATACAACAAAATAGAACATATAACGATTGTTAGTCCAACCGATCAAAGTATTTTCATCATGACATTTGATAATATCGGAGAAGATTTATCTATTGGTAGTGAAATTATGGCAAATATAAATCCCACAAAATGGTATAATCTTAACATTAGTGGTTCAGGATTTTATTATGAATTAATTTCGGAAAACTATGACTCTGGTAGTACATTTTCGTGGGAAGCTCGCATTAACAACACTTTTCGCTTAAAGAAAACCGGTACTAGTTTCCAAATTGGAGCAAATTACGAAGGTCCAGAAATCGGACCTCAAGGAACAGAAATGCCGAGTTGGATGGCAAATGCGGGTATTAAACAAGAATTACTTGACAGAAAGCTCTCTATTGGCCTAAATGCTCGAAATATTTTCTGCACAATGAAGCACGAAAGTATTAGCGAAACAAGCCAATTCTATTTATATAGCCTTCGCCAACCAAAAGTACCAGTATTTACAATTTCGGTTACCTATAAAATAAATGATTATAAAAGCCGCAAAGAAAGAGGGATGGACAACGATGGAGATGGTGAAGAAGGTGGAATGTAATTCATTTTACTGTTTACAAACACTGTAATACGAATGGTTTTGCAGTAAAAATAAGAGCATTGTAAATAATTCCCAAAATATTCGATTTTTATTTTGTTATTAAATTAATACTTTTTATCTTTGCAGCCCGAATGTAGAAAACGTTTTTAAAAAATTATTGAAATGAAAAAAGGCATACATCCTGAAAAATATCGTTTAGTGGCTTTCAAAGACATGTCAAACGAAAATGTGTTTATTACAAAATCTGCAGCAAACACAAGAGAAGAAATCGAAATTGACGGTGTAAAATATCCATTATACAAGTTAGAGATATCAAACACATCTCATCCTTTTTATACAGGAAAAATGAAACTTGTTGATACAGCAGGTCGCGTTGATAAATTCCGTAACCGTTACGCTAAACATCTCGAAGAAAGAAAAAAATAATTATTCGAATTATATAATTAAAAGCCTCGTTTTTACGGGGCTTTTTTTATCTTTACAAAATTCAAAATTTGTGTTATGAATTATATTTTATCAGATTTTAACTACCATAAACATTTTCTACCATTAAGTTTTACAAGGTCAATAGCAGATTTTCGCATTGGTATTCTCACAATCAAAGAAAAATGGGAAGCCTATTTATGCCAAACTGCTGATGTGAAAACTGAAGGATATTTGCAAGAAAAATACAGTTTAACTAATGGTTCGACATATACTGTTATAAATGCTACCATCATTCCCGATTCTGAAATTGTAAGTCAGATAAAAACTTTGAAAAATGCTCAGCTTGCTAAAGATGGGCTTCTGATTGCATATAATTGCTCGGGTGGAGATTTAGATGTCTTGCCCAATCAAATGATAGAATACAACGGTGATGTGCTCCGAATAAAGTCCAATACAGATATTTTTTCTTTAAATGGCATTTGCATCGAACGAGATTTTGATATTGTATGCAAGGATCGAATATCCGCCACCTTAAGCAATACAAATACCGTATTTGGCAAACATCCAATTTTTGTTGAAGAAGGTTGTTTTGTAGAATGTACAACTATTAACTCAAATGATGGCCCTGTATATCTTGGTAGAAACTCAAAGATTATGGAAGGATCCAACATTAGAGGACCATTTGCTCTATGCGACAACTCAGAAATAAAAATGGGCGCTAAAATCTATGGACCAACTACCATAGGACCTGGCTGCAAGGTTGGTGGAGAGATTAACAACTCCGTGTTTTTTGCATATTCAAACAAAGCCCACGACGGATTTCTAGGAAATGCGGTAATTGGTGAATGGTGTAATCTAGGCGCAGACACTAATAATTCTAACCTCAAGAACAATTATACAATTGTAAAACTTTGGGATTACGAAACCGAAAGATTTGTAAGCACTGGTTTACAATTTTGTGGTCTAATAATGGGAGATCATTCTAAATGCGGTATAAATACGATGTTCAATACTGGAACCGTCGTTGGAGTCTCTGCGAATATTTTTGGTGCAGGTTTCCCTCGAAACTTCATCCCATCATTCTCATGGGGAGGACATGCTGGGCTTACCGAATATAAAACAGAAACAGCTTTTGAGGTAATGTCAAAAGTAATGGAAAGAAGGAATATTTCTATCTCGGAAACAGACAAGAAGATTTTTACACACATTTTTGAAATTACTGCGAAATACCGCAACTTTTAAACAAAACTTTGCTGAATGTGTTTAGCATGGCATAGGGATTGCCAATACTATAATCTCTATATAGATTTTATATTTAATGACATTTTGACAGTATTATGACTAAAAATACAGACTTCGATTTTTTAAAAATGGTAATGGGCAACGGAGAAGGTGATTCAGAAATTATTCCAATAGTAGCAGATTCATTTGAAGACAATACTGCCAAGATATATCCCGACACTTTGCCAATATTGCCTTTGCGCAACACAGTTTTGTTTCCAGGAGTTGTAATTCCTTTAACCGTAGGCAGGAGTAAATCCTTTAAGCTAATTAAAGACATACAAAATTCCACTAAGTTTTTTGGAGCAATTTCCCAGAAAGCTGCTGATGTTGAGGATCCACAACCTGATGATATGTTCCAAATTGGAACTGTTGCAGAGATTTTAAAAGTTATCGAAATGCCTGATGACACAATATCTGTTGTAATTCAAGGTAAAAGGCGCTTTCATATTAATCAAATACTAACTGATGATCCATATTATATTGCGCAGGTGAATTATGTGCCAGAGATAAAAGCAGACCATAAAGACCGTAACTTCCAGGCAATTGTTTCATCACTAAAAGATTTATCATTAAAAATTGTAAAATTAAGTGCTACAATCCCTCACGAGGTATCGTTTGCGATTAAAAACATCGACAATTCTTCGTTTCTAATAAACTTTATTTGTTCAAATAGCGATATTGCTCCAGGCGAGAAACAGAGTTTGCTTGAAGTTGACGATATTTACAAACGAGCCGAAAAACTTCTTGGGATTCTCTCAAATCAGGTACAGATGCTTGAACTAAAGAACGAAATACAGATAAAGGTAAAAAAGGAACTAGACAAACAACAAAAAGAATACTTACTTCATCAGCAAATGAAAACCATTCAGCAGGAACTGGGTGGTGGTCCTGCCGAGCAAGAAATTAAAGATCTCGAAGCAAAAGCAGCAGAAAAAAAGTGGACAAAAGAAGTTGCCAATCATTTCGACAAAGAACTAAAAAAACTGCAGCATTTAAATCCAGCCTCCGCCGAATTTTCGGTTCAGCTTAACTATTTACATACCATACTCGATTTACCATGGGGCGATTACACAAAAGATAACTTTGACCTAAAGCGCGCTCAGAAGATTCTAGATGAAGACCATTATGGTCTCGAGATAGTTAAAGAGCGAATTATTGAGCATCTTGCTGTCCTAAAACTTAAAGGCGATTTAAAAGCTCCAATTTTATGCTTATATGGCCCTCCCGGTGTTGGAAAAACTTCTTTAGGAAAAAGTATTGCCAGGGCATTAGGTAGGAAGTATGTCAGAATGTCACTTGGTGGTGTTCACGATGAATCTGAAATTCGTGGGCACAGAAAAACTTATATCGGTGCAATGCCAGGTAGAATTCTGCAGAATATTAGAAAATCAAAATCATCGAATCCAGTATTTGTACTCGATGAAATAGACAAAGTAGGTAACGATTTTAGAGGAGATCCTTCGTCTGCTTTACTCGAAGTTCTCGACCCAGAGCAAAACACAGAATTTCATGATAATTTCCTCGAAATTGAGTATGATTTGTCCAAGGTAATGTTTATTGCTACTGCAAATAACATCTCTACTATCAGCCCAGCTTTGCGCGACAGAATGGAATTAATTGATGTTAGTGGTTATATCGTTGAGGAAAAAATGCACATTGCAAAAAAACACCTCATCCCAAAACAATTAGAAAATCATGGTCTATCTGGCTTAAAACTAAAGATTGACGATAAAGCAATTGTTAAAATTATTGAAGGCTACACTAGAGAATCAGGAGTTCGTGGTCTAGATAAAAATATTGCAAAGCTTGTCAGACAAATTGCTCGGAAAGTTGGTATGGATGAGCAAATTCCAGCAGTTATAAAACCCGAAAATATTATTGAATATCTTGGACAGGAAAAATTCTTAAGAGAAGAATATCATGACGATGAAGTTGCTGGTGTTGTAACTGGACTCGCATGGACAGCAGTTGGAGGAGACATATTATATATCGAAACAAGTTTATCTAGAGGTAAAGGAAACTTAACAATTACTGGAAATCTTGGTGATGTGATGAAAGAATCTGCAACTATTGCACTTGAATACATAAAGTCACATGCCGATACGTTAAAAATAGACCATAAAGTTTTCGAGAATTGGAATCTACACCTGCATGTTCCAGAAGGCGCTATTCCAAAAGATGGCCCTTCGGCCGGAATAACTATGGCAACAGCAATGGCTTCTGCATTTACACAACGAAGAGTTAAAAAAGAAATAGCGATGACGGGCGAAATTACCCTTAGAGGTAAAGTATTGCCTGTTGGAGGGATTAAAGAAAAGATTCTTGCTGCTAAACGAGCTGGCATTAAAGAAATCATTCTTTCAAAAGAAAACAAAAAGGATATATCCGAGATAAGGGATATTTACATTAAAGGAGTTAGCTTTCATTATGTATCTACTGTAAGTGATGTATTGGAAATTGCACTACTTGATAAGAAGGTGAAAAACGCTAAGATTTTGGACTAATTGAGGGTTTTACAAAACTATCCGATAAATTAATTATTCCTGATTATCTAGAACTTCGAATACTGAGTTTTTACTTATAAACTCGGGGACAATGCTTTTCATTTTCTTTACTATCTCAAACTTATCCTGACTTAATCCAATCTTGATAAGACTATCAACCTCTTGTTTAACTTCGTCAGCAGCATATTCCCTTACTTTTGCAATCATAATCTGACTGTGATAAGTCTGAACAGTATTTTCTTTATTGGCAAGCAATTCCTCATATAGTTTTTCGCCTGGTCGGAGACCTGTTACCTTTATTTGGATGTCTTTTCCAGGCTTTAATCCCGAAAGCGAAATCATCTTTTGTGCAAGATTAATAATCTTAACGGATTCGCCCATATCAAATATAAATATCTCTCCACCATCGCCCATATTTCCAGCCTCAAGAACCAACTGACAAGCTTCGGGAATAGTCATAAAGAATCTTGTAACATCAGGATGCGTAACCGTAACAGGACCTCCTGATTCAATTTGCTTACGAAACCTAGGAATTACCGAACCATTAGAACCAAGCACATTACCAAACCTTGTTGTGATAAACTTTGTGCAATTCGAATTACAAAGAGACTGAATGTAAATCTCAGCGATTCGTTTACTTGCACCCATAACATTGGTTGGATTAACAGCTTTGTCGGTACTCACCATTACAAACTTGCTTATGCCATGTTTTAAAGCCGCATCGGCAATTATTTTTGTACCCCCAACATTTGTACTAATTGCTTCGGCTGGGTTATTCTCCATCATCGGCACGTGTTTATACGCCGCTGCATGATACACATATTCGGGCTTATATTCAGAGAAAACTTTTTCTACAAGGTTAATATTTCGAATATCTCCAATAATTATCTCGATATCATTGAAGTTTAACTTCTCCTTTATTTCCAATTCTATATCATACAATGGAGACTCGGCCACATCAAAAAGAATAATCTTTTTTGGCATATAGCGAGTCAATTGTCTTACAATTTCACTTCCGATAGACCCTGCTGCACCAGTTACAAGTATTGTTTTATTTAATAAATTCTTCCTGATGCCTTCCTTGTCCATTTTTATCTCGGCACGTTCGAGCAAATCTTCAATCCTGATGTTTTTTAGCTGATTAAGATTGAATTCCCCATTTATCCACGCTGTTACATTAGGGATTGTCTTCACTTCCACATCTCTGCTTAGACAGGTCTCAATAACATAGTTTTTTCGAGTAACAGAAACGCCCTTGTCCGAAATAATCATTACCGAAACTTTCTTCTCCTCAAGAATCTTTTTAAGATTATTTAAATGATAAACCTTAACTCCATCTATTTTACTGCCTTTAAGTTTCGAATGGTGGTCAATAAACCCCACAACACGGTATTTTGTTTTACTGTTTTGGTCAAAAGCTTTTTTTGTAATCAGAGCCAATTCGCCCGATCCATAAATAAGAACATTGTCGCTAACTTTTTTAGGATTATTTACCTCCATGAAAATATTCTTTAAAAGCAGACGTGAGAACGAGAGTACAAATGTTGTAATGAAAAAGTCGATTATTAAAACCGAAATCGGAATCAAATATTTATTATGAATAGTTATATTAAGAAAGTTCACCAAAAGCAAAACAACACTACCTACAAAAAGGACGATAAATATTCTGATAATATCCTTTGTCCCAGTGTATCTAACCATACCGGCATAGGTTTTTCCAATTACAAAGGAAATTGCCCTTATACCCAAAACAATCAGAATTACAAAAGGTAAAGCGTCATACTCTTCGCTCGGAAGTGCAAAGTTAAACCTTAGATAATATGCAAGCACCAATGACAGAAAGCTAATGCAGATATCTATGCAAAAGACTACCCAGCGTGGAGTTATTCTTCGTAATATATTAATGTTGAAATTCACACAACAAAAATATGAAATACTTGCAACATTATGCTATTTTTGAATTATAAAAAAAATTATTTTGCACAACAAATTACCCCAAACATATTTATAGATAAAAAGAGTACAAATAAACAGTTTTAGGCATAATTAATGAAGCAGAAAAACAAACTATAAATTATGAAGAAACTTTACAATATTGCATTTTACAGAAAGTTTTTTGTGATAGTTATAATTCCACTAATGCTTTTAGCCTGTAAATTGCCGAGAGTAATTGAAAAATCTGAAAAGAAAAGACCAGATTGGGTTTATGGAATCAGTAAAGATTATGTTATTGTTGAAGGCGTAGGCGCAAGCTGGGATCTAGCTCAAGATGATGCTCTAAAGAAGCTAAAAGAAAGAATAGTATCTTCAGTAGCAGTAAATATCAGTTCCGAAACAAACATGCAAGTTACCGAAAGTGTAATTAACAATATGTCGCAATACAGCGAAAACACAGAGGTAATTACAAATATTTCTACAGATTTCTTTAACAGCCTCAAAGGTATAAGTCTTAATAAATCTCAGGCTTTTTATTGGGAAAAACAGATTTATCCCGAAAAGCAAGAGCTGTATCATTATCATATCAAGTATCCATTTAGTCAACGCGAGCTTGATGAATTAATTTCCGAATGGGAGAAGACCGACAAAGGCTTTACAGCAGAACTTGACGCATTAGAAGAAAAAATAAACGCTACGGTAAGTGTTTCGGAGCTTCTACTGCTGCTCGAAAAAACGAAATCACTTAAAGCAATTTTTTCTGGTACTCGAAAGACAAGATGTTCCTTGCTTGAATCAGAGATTATTCAATTAATTAATAATCTTAAATTTGAAGTACAGAAACACGAAAGGGGTCAAATTACCATTAAGCTCTTATCCTCCGACAGATATTTTAAAATGTCGCAAGATATTATTTTCGAAGCTAGCTGTGCTCAAATTCAGGATAGTAAGTTGATAGACAATGGTTTTGGCCTAGAGATAAACTACGATGCCGACTTTTGTTATTCTACAGAAAACCCAGAGTTTAGGGTTAAGCAAATCTACGACAACGCAAATATTACTGGAAAGTGGGAAATTCCAGCAGGTGCAAATCAAGTGAGACTAACTGTTAATGAACCTATTCGATATAAAAGCTCACCTATGAATCCTCTCAGTGCAAAGTGGCATATCCCAATAAGAGTTTTCACAGAAAATGCATTCACTGTCACAAAAGTTGAATTGATAGTTTCTCACAACAGCAAAATTAATCTTAGAAAATTTATAGGCGGAGAAGAAAAGGAAAGCTATCTGATTTATGATATAAATCAAGATTTTCCTGGCAAGGGTGATTATTCTCTTCAATTTGAGGCAATCGAAAGAGGTGGACAGTCGATGCTTGATCAGGTTGTGACATTAATCATTAATGAATCTTCAACCTTTACAGCCGCTGGTAAAATATATATTCGCACAAAAGAAGATAATCAGGAGTTTGTGTTCGAGTTCGAGAATAAAAATATTATTAGAATGGACTAGGGTGATTTAATATTATGCAAAACAACTTAGGGATTTGAGAAACCATTATCTCATTGAATAATTCCACATTGTTATAAATTGTTTTATTTTACGATAGCTATTTCATTTTTGTCATTGCCACAAAAACGAAACAAAAAAGGCTAGGAACCAGAGCTCACGAGCTTGCGAGTAAAAACGAAGCTTCCATCACTCTCCGTCCAAGCATAAGAACTGTTAAGCCACCTGGCAAAATCAAAGCCCCAACACTCTTGGCCTTTTAATGCTTTAATTTTAAACGACATGTCGGCTGGCTACAGTTCTAATGCTTGTCCGTTCACAAGGCCTGGGCTGGCTCGCCGTTTTTCCATGGCCATCGCGCGACGCAACGACGATTATTCAGAACTATAATTCGAATATTCATTGTTTTATTTCTAGACATCCCCCTCAAATATTGCTTGACAATGGGATTAAAGTCCTCTATTTTTATCTCGGATAACAGTACAATTCTCAACTAGCTTTTTTCTTCCAGCTCTGAGTAATGATGTGCTAGCAAAACGCCTATTAAATTCACCATTGCTAATGTCTGAAAGGGAATTAAAATCAATATCCTTAATGGCTGAATGAATTTCAAAATCTTCTCGATTTTCGTTTTTAACAGCTTTATTGTATGGGCAAGCATCTTGGCAAATATCACAGCCAAAAACCTGATCGGAAATTCTAAGAGCAATATCTGCTGGTATACTTCCACGGTTTTCAATCGTATGATATGAAATACACTTATTTGCATCTAATCCGTTCTCCGATAACGCTCCTGTTGGACAAGCCATAATACATTTCTTACATTCTCCACAAGTTTTAACATTAGGCAAATCATATTCTGATGATTCTACATCGCATATTATTTCGCCAATAAATACAAGCGACCCATATTTTTCGGTAATCAAACAAGTATTATTACCTATAAATCCTAGGCCAGCAGTCATAGCGAAATATCTCTCTAGAACTGGGGCTGTATCAATAAAAATTCGTGCATTTATTTCTGGAACTTCTTTTTTTATCGCACCTAACATGATTTCCATTTTACTCTTCAGCACTTCGTGATAATCAGGTCCATAAGCATACTTAGAAATTTTAATTCCGTTTTCATGAATTAATTCCTTGGGCACATAACTTAAAATTACCGAGATAACTGTTTTTGCATTTTCGACCAGCAGTGAAGGACTTGATCGAATCTCCAGATTCTTAGACATATAAGTCATGCTAGCATTGTAGCCACGTCGTAACCAATTAGAAAGAAAGATACTGTGAGATTCTTTTACAGACGCTTTGCTAATACCACAGCCATCGAGGCCCGCATCAGAAGCAATTTGTTTTATAAGTTGGGCATCGAGCCTCACTTTAATCGTTTTTAAAAGTTTTTCCGTTGTGATAGATATGTTCTGAGTTCACTCCAAAAGTGTATTTTACAATATTTCCGTGGATTTCGAAGCCTGACACCTTTTCGTAAGATATTGTTTCGATTTTTTCACCATTAAAGAACTTCAAGTTCCCCAACTGGTCGGTCCAAGCAACAACATTATTATTCATTTTATAATCTTCGGGAATGTAGCTTTCTAATGTAAACACCTTACCATTTAACCACACCTTAAAATAGTTCTGAACACCAAAAACCATTAATTCATCTGTTGTTTCGTAGAAGTCTGGTTCGTCGAACGAAACAATTTCTGTTTTAAAATTACTAAAAACCTTAAGGTAGCTATTCACATCAACATAAGCAACAAAGCCATCCCCAGTTTTATATGACACCGGCTCGAAACTCTCTAGTTCCGATAAATCGCCAAAGTAGTAAATTTGGAAATTATTAACTGGTTCTTCAACAAAAGCAACAATATCTCTTCCAACAGCAATTGATTTTACTCTCTCGTTATAGCATATTCTCTCCGACTCGCCAGTATAAAAAATATTTAGGTATCCCTGACTATCGACAAATGCAACAATATTTTCGCCTACATGCACTTCATTAATCGTATCTGTTGCTAGCGCATCATCTAAATCATAAATTTCTTTTTCATAATATGCTTTCAATCTTTTCTCATAATCGTCGAACCAAACGACAACATCGTCACCCATATAATACTCGCTTAAGTTAACGGTAAGATTTTTTATTGTTCCGTCATCAAAAACCTTTAATTGAGTATTCATGCTTACAGTTGCAAGATTGTCGCTAACTAAATAAGTACTAGCAAAACTGCAAACCTGATGAACATAATGTTTATGATAAATTTTAAAATTTCCAGCATTATCTTCATATGCAATCATATTATTGCTCACAACATATGATTTAAATGGCAAATGTTCTATTTGCTTTAGGTTTCCGTCAGAGAATGCTGATACGTTTTTTAGGTAATCGTTAAAAAATGACACATCTTGTGTTCTAACTATATCTGTTGCAAATATCACAACAAGACTTACCAGGCAAAGACTACGCAATAATTTTAATTTCATGACTGTCGCATTAATTATAACAAATATAACGAAAACAAATATAGTTTTAATACTTTTGCACAAATTTAATCAAATATTCTGCCAATAAACATAAATACGATGACTGATACAAATAAAGCGCTTACAATTTCAGAATTAGGAGAATTTGGCCTTATAGATCATTTAACAAAATCTTTTTCGATAACAGATAAGAAGCTACTTAAAGGAATTGGCGATGATGCCGCAGTATTTGAGACTGGAAATATCTGTACACTTGTAACAACAGATTTATTGGTTGAAGGAATTCATTTTAATCTCATTTATACCCCATTAAAGCATCTAGGATATAAGGCTGTTGCTGTTAATCTCAGCGATTTATATGCTATGAATGCGAAACCAAAGTACATTACTATTTCGCTGGCCGTTAGTAAAAAGTTTTCGGTACCTGCTCTCGAACAGCTCTACGAAGGAATAAGAATAGCATGTGAGCGCTTTGATGTTGAACTTATAGGTGGTGATACTACCAGTTCATTATCTGGGTTATTTATTAATATTACGGCAATTGGCGAAGCCAAGAAAAATGAAATAGTGTACAGAAGTGGTGCTAAGAAAAACGACCTAATCTGTGTAAGTGGAGATTTAGGGGCTGCATATCTGGGATTACAGTTACTTGAACGCGAAAAGGAAGTTTTTCTGGGCGACCCAGCCATACAACCAAAACTAACAGGCTTTGAATATATTATTGAAAGGCAATTAAAACCCGAGCCTCGACGCGACATTCTACAGCAGTTGAAAGATGCTGGAATAAAACCCACTTCGATGATTGATATTTCTGATGGTTTATCGTCCGAAATGCTACACCTTTGCAAGAACTCAGGACTTGGCTGCATGATTTTTGAAGAAAAAATCCCTATACACCCACAAACCGATGCCGCCGCAGAAATGTTCCGCTTAGACTCTTCACTTGCAGCACTAAATGGTGGCGAAGACTACGAATTACTTTTTACTGTTCCGCTAATACAAAAAGATTTAGTTGAAAAGCTTTCTGATGTAACTATTATCGGCTATATGCACGAAGATAAGGATACAAAACTATTTGTACCACGCAATGGAGCAGAACTTGAGTTACAAGCTCAGGGATGGAATCCGATGAAAGAGTAAAAAAAAAACTCCTTAGTGGAGTTTTTCAATATTCAAATATCTTCTAGTCTTCGGCTTTATCAAAATAACCTTTGATAATTCCTCTTTTTGAGTTTCGGACAAATAGGATAATTTCGTCGCGTTCTTTAGTTGCAGGGAGTTCTGCCTCTATATATTCAATTGCTTGAGTATTATTCATACCTTTATTGAACAAAAAGCGATAAATATCCTGAATTTGGTTAATCTTCTCGTTACAGTAATTTCTTCTTCTTAAACCAATTGAATTTATTCCGGCATAAGATAAAGGTGATCTGGCGGCTTTAACATAAGGTGGCACATCTTTTCCAACAAGAGAGTTTCCGGCAAGCATTGTGTGTGCACCGATGTGGCAAAACTGATGTATAAGTGAATTTGCGCTGATAATTGCAAAATCATCTATTACAACCTCACCGCCCAAAGTAACACCATTAACTAGAATTACATTGTTTCCAACAACACAGTCGTGAGCAATATGAACATAAGCCATAAGCAGGCAATTGGCACCAACTATTGTTTTATTCTTTGCAGAGGTTCCACGATTTATGGTAACAAATTCTCTTATTGTGGTATTATCGCCAATAACAGCGGTAGTTTCTTCGCCCTGAAATTTAAGGTCCTGAGGAATAGCTGAAATAACAGCTCCTGGAAAGATTCGGCAATTTTTGCCAATACGAGCACCTTCCATGATAGTAACATTGGAGCCAATCCATGTTCCTTCGCCAATTTCAACATTTTTGTGAATAGTCACAAATGGCTCAATAACAACATTGTTGGCAATTTTAGCTGCCGAGTGAACAAATGAAAGCGGTTGATTCATAATTATTCTTTTGATTTAATTATTTGTGCATACATTTCTGCTTCGCTTACAAGTTCCTTGCCAACATAAGCTTCGCCCTTCATATGAGCAATTCCACGACGGATAGGTTCTAATAAAACAAGTTTCATAACCAACACGTCGCCTGGTACGACCTTCTTTCTAAACTTTACATTATCAATTTTTAGAAAGAATGTAAGATAGTTCTCTGGATCTGGAACTGTATTTAATACAAGTATTCCACCAGTCTGAGCCATTGATTCTACCTGCAAAACACCAGGCATTACAGGCTCATCAGGGAAATGTCCTTGAAAATAATATTCGTCGTTAGTAACATTTTTAATCCCAATAACTTCGGTGTCGGTTAATGTCATGATTTTATCAACCAATAAAAAAGGCGCACGGTGTGGCAAAAACTCTTTTATTCTATTGATATCCATCAAAGGTTTGATATCGGGATTGTAGATAGGAATATGAGCTTTTTCGGCATCTTTTTTAACAGCGTTTATATGCTCCCGTAAAATTTTAGCGAGTTCGGTATTCCCAAAATGGCCCGGACGACGTGCAACTACATTAGCATTAAAACGATATCCTGTTAAGGCCAGATCGCCAATTATATCTAATAATTTATGTCTTGCTGGTTCGTTGGTAAATTGAAGTTTTAAATTATTAAGAACTCCCGAAGTTTGAGCCGAAACACTAGGTTTATTAAACAACTTTGCAAGTCTATCAAATTCTTCCTGAGTGCTTTCTTTATCAACTATCACAATTGCATTGTCGAGATCACCACCTTTGATTAGATTTAATCTCAGCAACGGCTCCAACTCGCTTAGAAACACAAAAGTGCGGCACGAAGCTACCTCCTTTGTAAAATCTTTAAGATTACTGAGAACAGCATATTGATTTGATAAAATATCAGATTTATAATCAACTAAAACCTGAAGTTTGTACGATGTGTCGGGGAAAACATTAATTTCGATATCTCGTTCTTCGTCGGTAAACGAAAGATTTTCGCGAACGTCATAAACCTTGAGAGGAGCATCTTGTTCAACAATTCCGGCTTTATGATATGCTTCCACAAAATATTTGGAACTTCCATCGAGGATAGGAACCTCTGGACCGTCAATTTCGAAAATAACATTATCAATTCCCAACGAATATGTTGCTGCAAGTAAATGTTCTATTGTGCTAACGCTAGTTCCATTTTTACCAATAGTAGTGCCACGCGATGTGTCAATAACGAAATCTGCAATTGCAGGTATTTCGGGTTTTGTGTCAACATCCGTTCTGACAAAAATATATCCGGTATTGGGTTTCGCCGGTTTTATAATAAGACTGGTTTTTTTACCGAAGTGTAAGCCTGGACCTTCTAATCTTACTTCTTTTAAAATCGTCTTTTGCTTCATAGTTTATAACAATCTCGTAATTCTATCCTAAAAAAACGGAACAAAGATACAATTAGTTAATTAATTTTGAAACATTTGACCCATTTAATATTGGCTTAACATGAAATTAAACAGATTAAGTCAAGTTGTGTATGATCAAATTTCCGTATGCAAAACTAATTAGCCATTGCAAATAAAGAGTTTTACTGATTTTGCTCCAACTCAGAAATCTCCGAATAATCTTTCAATTTAACTAGTCTCACAAAGAAACCATGATCGATAAAGTTTCCAGATCGCGATTGACCATAAACTTTTTCGCAGAACTCAAACCTATGCTGCGGAAAGTATGTAAGTAATAAACGATGAATAAACTTCTCATTCATAGAATGTGAGTAAAGATTCATAATAACAAAGGATCTATCTTTCAATATCTTAGAAACATCAATAAGTAAGTTGTCAATCATTTCTTCTAACACCCATTTCTCGTTATTGCTCCCCACTCCTATTGCTGGCGGATCCATAATAATACCATCATACATATTTCCTCGTTTCACTTCTCTGGAAACAAATTTTGGAGCATCGTCGGCAATGCATCTAATATTTTCGTAACCAGATAGTTGTGCATTTTTCTTGGTCCATTCTACCACTTTTTTGATAGAATCAATATGTGTAACTCGCTGAGCCATAGGCGCTACAGCTATACTTGACAAACCTGTGTAGCCAAACAAATTCAAAAATTCCATATTTGGAAAATCAGGGCTAATTTTCTCGATAAATTTCCAGTTTAACACTTGTTCGGGAAAAACGCCGATATGTTTTGAATTTGTAAGGGACAGTTCTGCCCTAATTTTCATTTTCTGAGAAATAAAGTCGATGTTCCATTTTTCGGGAACTGGCTTATACAAATTCCAGACACCTGCATTTTTTGACGTTTCTACAAATTCGGCATGTGCCATCTGTCGCCACTCTTCGTAAGGCAAAATCGCATCAAAATTAGCAGACACCTCTGGTCTTATCAATACTAATTCACCAAATCTTTCTAGTTTGGCCGAGTTCCCACAATCGAGAAGCTCATATTCTGACCAGAAGTCGTGTAAGTTTACTTTCATTAATTATTATTTTATGTGTTATGAAATTTATACCAGCAAAATAAATATTTGGAATATTTCTATTCTCTTTTAGTTACTTACTTGCCAGTATCCACCTTTGTCTGGACCTATTCGATAAATTCTCCCTGAATCTTTCAACAATTGCATATCTCGTGCAATAGTTCTCCTTGTTACATTAAGTAATTTTGCCAATTCAGACGTTGATATATGATTATTTAGTTCAATACATTTTACCAAAATATCCAGTCTTCTTTCTGTGACATTTTCTGTGACATTTTCTGTGACATTTTCTGTGACATTAATGCTTGCAGAATCATTTATTTGCGATATTTCAAAGAAACTTTTATCCAAAGGCAATCTTGTAATAAAAACATCCTCTTCTATGAATTGAACACTATCATTACCTGAATATTCTCTTGAGTATTTCATTACTTTTCGCAGACCCGTTCCTAATTCTTCTGATCTTCCCATTTGCGTAAATATTTGTGCTATATGTGGGTTTTTGGGGAATGGTTCAAATCTAGAAGCTAATAATTGACCATAAAAATGAGGTTTATTGGCATTTTTAATCTCTAATTTGTTTTTGTATAATATTAAAGTAGAAGGATAGGCATTTGTATATTCACGGTGTATCAACAAGTTAACAATTACTTCACGAAATATAATGTCACGAATTGAAATTCGTTGCAAACCTTCAATATAAAACTTGTCTGGTAAATGTTTTTCAACAAATTGCATAAGTTTATCATATGCTTCAATAAGATTTGTTTTTATATTTTCGCGATCATCATACCTTTCTGTATCCTTTACCCTAAGCAATAAATCAATTTTGTAATGAGGTAAAGCGCTACCTATTGTTTCAGGCTTTCCAAAAAGCAATAATGCTGACATTGTAAACCCTTCAAGGTTTGTTGCCAAATCTTTTCTATAAAGTCCTGCAGTCCTAAAAAAATCCATATCATCCAACTCGTTCCATGGGTGCATTGGATTTTGAATTCTTATAATCTTACGAACTCTATCAACTACTCCAAATGAAAAATCCTCTGTTTGCAGATAAGGATAGATTGTGTTTTCAGAATAAGATGCACTTTTTCTAACATATAAATTTTTAATTTGTTCGCTTGATGCAATAACAAAATCACCATCAGCACTTCTGTCAAAAATTTTATTATTGCATTTATGTACTTGAGAAGAAATGGGAACAAAAATATGAATTACTGTTTTTGAATTATATTCTAAAGGAGTTGCTTCTAACAAAAAAGTGGGAAATAATTTTTGTGGGTTGTTGCTCAAATTAACGATATTTTTACAAAGCGTATCTGCCTTTGAAGAATTTACACCCTCGACTATTATATCGTCAGTTATTCCTAAAATAATACTACCGCCATTGCGATTTAGAAAAGCACAAACTGTTTCAAATAAGTTTGAAGGTAATTCTTCACTTGCTTTTTTAAACTCTACCGAAACACCTTCTCCTTTTTCAATTATTTCTTTAAGCTTTTCCTGAGTTAAAAACATTGCTATTTAGTTAGTTATCTGTTACAAAGATAAATAAGGAATCATTTATTCCAATATGATTTTTTGCCGAAGCCCAAACGGTTATCGGTCATTTTTATCTGATTGAGTTTTACAATCCAAAGATCCGTATTTATAATTACCGCAAACGGAAATTTTAACAAGTACTTGATTCTGTATTTGGAATGTTCGGTGTTTTCTACTTTTGTAAGTTCGCCGTTAAACTGAATTCCACGAATTTTTCCGATAATTTTGGTTTCGAGAACAACAGACCCAGAAACTAGCGGATTTTTCAATCCCATTTGAATGTGCTTTGTGTCGCTGTCTGAAGTAAACAAAAGACTCTGCTCATCCTCTAGATAAACATAAAAACAGTTGCTGCACCATGATTCACTCTCGAAGCACGTTGAAAGGGTTAGAACGTGGTGTTGAGAGAAAAAGGAATTTATTCTTTTCGGAATTTCAGTCATTATTTTATTCGTTTGCAATATCGAGCAAAGCTAATTGTTTTTTAAGAAAATATAATAGGTTACCTTCAACAATTCTTAAAAATCGAATAGATTTGTATTTCATAATTTATTATCTTTGATTCCTAATTTTGTATTATGAAGATAGCGATTGTTTTTGCTTTGGTTTTGGCTTCATTATCAGCCATTTCGCAAGAATGGGCTCCAGAAGGAGCAACATGGTATTTTTCTTCCTATGCACCATACGGCGATGCATACCTAAGAGTTCAATATGTAAGAGATACTGTTATTCTTGAGAAAAATTGTAAAATTCTAGAGAAAATAAGATTTCAGGAAGATTATTTTACTGGTTATGGTGAAATCTGGACTGGTGATGAATATACTTATTACGAAAACGGAGCAGTATATTATTATCAGGAGGAGCAGTTTTACAAACTATATGATTATAATGCAATTACTGGCGAAGAGTGGGATGTTAATTATAAAGGTACACTGGGCAGAGTAAAGGTTGACAGCACAGGGACAGAAATAATTAATGAAATTGAATTAAAGTGGGTTGCTGTAAGCACTGTCAATGGTTATTGTGCAGGATGGTACCCATCCAAAATATATGAAACTTTAGGTAATCAGATATTTCTTTTTCCAGGTTGGTACGAGTGCATTGTTGATGGAGAGGAAGCTTCCGGACTGCGTTGCTATTCCGATAATACATATGGATTTTATCAAAGTCCTTGGTGGGACCATGAATGTGATTATTTACTTACTGATTTGCCAGAACAATCGAGTCATTTGTTGGTTCAAGCATATCCGAATCCATGCAATGATCAATTAACACTTAGCTTTGGCAAACATGATTTACTTAATAAATTTTGTTTAATTAACTCTCTCAATCAAGTCGTTTTTGAAGAAACATTAAGAAATAGAGAGACAATAAATATAAATACAGAAGCCTTTACATCTGGAATATATTATCTTAAAGTAACAGATTTAAACGGCAATAATTCTTACCAGAAAATTGTCATACTTTAAATTTGATTATACGGTATTCTGTTATTAAAAAGATTAGGAACTCTGTTCCCTCTTCTTCTTCTTCAATTCTTCGGTGTCAACGAGTTTGTATAGTTTATCTCCACGCCTAACTAAGCTTTCGGTCTGCATTGAAAATAACTCTGTCTGTTCAACGGTATCTACTGGCACAAGGTCTTTACGAAGTTCTTTTACAAACTGCTGCACAACTCCTGTTGTTGGCCCCAAAAATAAAACTTCTTCACCTACGCTTAAATCTTCACCTGTGTCAATACGAAGCTCTGCCACACCATGATTTCCATAATAATTTAGCACTTTACCCAAATATACTTTGGTCTGACTTGCGGTTGAACCATACTGTTTTGACCATTCGCCAAGTTTCTGTCCAAGATAATACCCGTCCCAAAAGCCGCGGTTAAATACCGTTGTTAACCTTTCAACCCAATTGTCAATTTTTTCGACAGAATAGGTCTGGTCCAAAACAGAATTAATGGCCTCGTTGTAACACTCTACAACAGTTTTTACATATTCGCCCGAACGAGCCCTACCTTCAATTTTTAGAACACTAACTCCGGCATCGATAATTTTATCAATAAAACCAATTGTACAAAGGTCTTTCGGCGACATAAGGTATTCGTTATCAACCTCAATTTCGGCTCCTGTTTCTTTATCTGTAAGAATGTATGGACGACGACAATTTTGCAGGCACGAGCCACGGTTTGCAGAATGATAATATTCGTGAAGACTGAGATGACATTTTCCAGAAACAGCCATACAAAGAGCTCCATGACAAAAAATCTCAATCTGAACAAGATTTCCAGATGGCCCAGTAATATTCCGCTTTTTTATTTGATATGTTATGTCGGCTACTTGATCAAGACTTAGCTCCCGAGCAGTTACCATTACATCACAAAAGTTTGCAAAAAATTCGACAGCCTCAATATTGGAAATATTTAATTGAGTGGAAGCATGAACTTCAACTCCTTTTTTTCGGGCATATTGCATAACAGAAATATCCGAAGCAATTATTGCGGTAACTTTTGACTCAGCTGCGGCATCAATAACTTGGCGCATCTTATCTAGCTCGTGATCGTAGATAATAGTGTTAACAGTAAGATATGTTTTAACACCTGCTTCGTCACAAATATTTACAATGTTTTTAAGATCTTCGAAAGTGAAGTTGTTTGAGGAGCGTGCGCGCATGTTTAGCTTCTCAATACCAAAATAAACAGAATTTGCTCCAGCCTGAATTGCAGCCATCAGCGATTCGTAAGAGCCAACCGGAGCCATAAGGTCTATGTTTTTTCTATTCATCATACTAAAAAATATTTTTACAAAAGTAACATTAACCCCGATTACACATAATAGATTTTGTGCCAATCTTAGAGTTTTTGTAATTATTTCGGTATTATGTTAAAACTAGATTTCATTATTCCTAGTTGGTAGTGGTAGTAGGTAGTTGGTAGTCGATTGCATAGCTTATTGGAATTCCAATTTTAAAAAAAAACCGAATCTCAAGTTTACGACAATCCACACCGACCACTGACTAAATCCGCCGCGGCGTAACAAAAAATAGCAGAATCTCAAGTTTAATACAATTTACCGATTACCGATTACAGATTACAGATTACAGATTACTGATTACAATTAGTCTAA
>CAZOHR010000011.1:0-17000 GCA_964579045.1 uncultured Bacteroidales bacterium
TTTTACTGACGTTAAAGCCCGCTGGGCTATAACTTTTTTTGCTCCGCCAGCTGGCGGACATAAATGTCAGTAAAAAAAGTATCAGCATGATTTGTCTTTTGTCCGTAGGACATAAACAATCTAATTAGCAACCAATCTAGTTGTGAAAATAGAAAATATTTCAAGATAATTGTCAATCCTTTAGAAAACTTGCTTAACTAAACGACATTGATTCATTATTCACAAAATCTTCTGATAAAAAGGAAAGCTGCAAATTTGCAGCTTTTTCTTTTATTATAAATTTCTTTAACTATAGATACCATCAAAATATTGAGAGTAATTAGCTCACAGACATTTCGAAAATACTTATTTAGTGTGCAGAACCAACAACTTTATTTTTGTCACCGGTTTCTGTAGCAATTCTTCTGTACCACTCATCACTTAGTTTAGGTTGCTTTAGAGCTGGAGCATAATATTTATATCCTGCTGGGACCTCAGTTGGCGTTTTCACATTTCCATCCATATATTTAGTAAATAGATATGCGTATAGTTCTACCCATTTTGAATGAGTTTTAACAGCAGCATCATTTGAAAATGTGTTTAATTCTTCTACTACTTTCTGAGGATTAGTTTTTGCTAATTCCGCATATTTTTTATCATTTGCAGCGACTCCTGCAACAAACTCAGTATGCAATTGCTTTTGAACTGCAGCAATTTCAGGATACATATCACTATAGCGAGTGTATGCATAATTTGAAACCATATTAAAAATCCAGAAAGAAGATTCCATTGTGAACTTCATAAGCGAACCATTTCCTACTTCAAAAGGGTGAGGAATTTTTGTAATAGAAGCATACATAGGCACATAAACGGTTGTAGCAGCATCATCAACACCAAACCAGTTAACAACTCCAATTACATCTGGTAACCAACTACGCAATTGAGCAACAAATGAAAATCCGGTTTGCTGTGTTCCAGTTGCACGTTCATGACAATAATCAACACCATCAACACTCCATGTCATTGGTCTCCAACGATAAGGATTTCCATAAGGGCCTGCTCCGATATCTTTAGTCATATCAAGTTCTGTACCTTCGAGGTGGTCTCCCATAAATTTAAAAATGTCAATTTGAGAAATTTTGCGATCAGGCTTAATCCATAATGGCAATCTGTTGGTTGCATAACCATTTGCGCCATGCTCAATATTTCCTTTTGCATATTCCCAGTATTTATCCATGCCACTAGCAACAGAGTTAAAGAAAGACCATACTCTCATATCACAAAAACGAGCGCCACCAAAATTAACAGGTGCATAAGTATCAGAGAAACTAAATTCAGCATCTTTACCTTCAAAATACTTCATATCGCGGGCAAAGCTAATTACATCTTTAGAATTGAAAACAGTTTGGGAAGCATTAAACCAATCGTTCTTTTTCTGATAATCAAATGTAGTTATACGAGCCTGATTAGCATGAGCACATACATAACCATCAGGAATAAGCATTGCAACCTAAACAGCGCCTTTCTTACCTGGACCTTTACTTATTATCTCAAAAATCCATGCTTCGTTTTTGTCACATACTGAAAATGATTCACCAGAACTGTAGTAACCATATAAATCCATAAGTTCGGTCATAATCTTTATTGCTTCACGTGCTGAAGTAGATCTTTGCAAAGCGATGTAAATCAAACTACCATAATCCATAATTGCAGTAGTATCAACCAATTCTTCGCGGCCACCATAAGTAGTTTCGCCAATTGCCACTTGATGTTCATTGACATTTCCAACAACGTTGTAAGTGTGTTCTACCTGAGGAATTTCACCTAGATATTTACCTGTATCCCATTCATAAACTTTCAACATAGCACCTTTGGGGTAGGTTTTGGCAGGAAAATGATATAATTCTCCATATAACAAATGACTGTCGGCAGCATAGCTTACTAAAACAGAACCATCTGCAGAAGCTCCTTTAGTAACAATAAAATTTGTACAAGCATTACTGCTAATCGAAAAGAAGATCAATCCGATAAATAATAATCCAAAATATTTCTTCATCTTTTTAAAAATTAAGTTTTGACAAATATAATTTTAAAGTCCCAATATTGCTAATTCCTATGCAACAAAATTATTGTTTTTAACAATTTTTATACATATTTAATAAAAAACTGTAGTCAATTAAAAATTAACTGTTTACATTTGTCAAAAATTAAACCATTTATGATTAGTTCGGTAACTTGGGATGTTGGTTCTGCACTGCTTGACCTTGGTAGCTTTCAAATTAGAGCTTACAGCGTATTATTTGCTCTCGGTTTTATTGTTGGTTACTTTATTGTTAAACGAATCTACCAAAAGGAAGGCATTCCTGTTAAAGAATTAGATACACTTACAGTATGGGTAGTTTTAGGTGGGCTTATAGGTGCAAGGCTTGGACATTGCTTCTTCTACGACTGGACTTATTATTCTAAAAATGTTCTAGAAATTGTACTACCTGTTAGTTTCACTCCTGAATTTCACTTTACAGGATTTCAAGGACTAGCAAGCCATGGAGGTGCGATAGGAATTATTATTGCAATGCTGATTTTCCAGTATAAATCAACAAAAAAGAGTTTTTTCTGGCTAATCGACAGGGTTGCAATACCAACTGGATTTGCTGGTGCGCTAATTCGCTTAGGTAATTTAATGAATTCAGAAATATACGGTCATCAAACAGATTTACCTTGGGGCTTTATTTTTGTTCGTAATGGAGATACTTTTGCTAGCCATCCTACTCAGTTATATGAAGCATTCTTTTATGTGATTACCTCACTTGTACTCTTAAGATTATACAAAGTAAAGAGATTCCGCGAATCAGGTGGATTTTTGCTTGGCATTTTCTTTATAATGATATTCACATCTAGATTTTTTATCGAATTTTTAAAGGAGAACCAATCTGCTTTTGAAGAATCCATGACCTTGAATATGGGTCAATGGTTGAGTATTCCAGTAGTATTAGCTGGTATTTTCCTCGTATTTTGGTCATTACACAAAAGTAAACCAATTGAGAAGGCTGAAGCTTAGCAGATTTTGCGAAATATTATAATTTCTAGAAGCGAATTACACAATTCGCTTTTTTGTTAAATAAATTATCAATATTTTAGCACAAAATTACACTTATGATAAAGAAATATTTTTTCGTTCTAACAATCCTCCTATCAAGCACTATGGTCTTTGCGCAAAAAAACAAAACAGAATCATACAAAATAATTTACAGACAATATTCTAATGGCAAATATCAAGAGGCTCAGGATATAGAAATGATTTATAGTAATAATGTTGCATATCTTTCGAAGAATGATGATAAAATCAGGCAATTTACTGATTACAAAAACAAGATTAATGTAAATATAATGACTAGTGGCGACAAACTTTATAAGACCGTTACTCCATTAAACAAGCTCGACGAAGGCGTATACTTTAAAGATACGGTAGAAAGAATTATGAATTTTGATTGCAGTTTGGCTGTTTTCAACTCATTCTCAAACAAAATCGAAGTTTGGTACACCGACCTAGCACCTGCCAAAGGGAGCCCATATAAAAATTTTCTTCCTGTTAAATATGCCTTGGTGCTAAAGGTGGTAATCAATGGGAACAGTATGATAATTGCAGATTCTGTGTCAACAATCGAAGAGGCAGAAATACCACAATATCCATTAAATCAGGCGGAAGAAATCTCTGATTCAGAGTTTGAAGAGCTTAAAATAATATCAAGATACACAAGCATTCAGGTTTTTGAAAACGAAAGAATTAATTTTGATACAGAACTCAAAGAACCGCTTTTTTCTGATTCTATAACTGGAAAAACATTAAGACTTTCAAATGGTGGAGTAATTTTAAAAAAGATAAAACTGCCAGAGAATGCAAAAGACAATGGCTATTATTATGTAAAACTAAGTGTTAAATCAGCGGGCGATGCATATGACCGAACTGGAACTGTATTTATGATTCCTGGCAATTCCAAAGAAAACACAATGTTAGAAGGACTTTTTGAGGGAAAGGATAAGCTTCCAATATTCATAGATAAACATAAGGAAGAATATCAGGGAATTATGAAAACAGATAACTACGAACCTCAAATAGAACTAATGAGATTCTTTACATCGTTTGGTGCTGGACATTTTAATCAACTTCGTGAGATTAATAATTATCAATGGACCGAAGAAGTAACGTACAATCAGGATATCTCAGAGCTTATACCCAACAATTGTGACGAATTATGGATAGGAGTATTTATTGGTAATTACGATAAAGGCGGACATATTGTAGATTTGGAGCTAAACTGCTACCCAGAATTTGAGGAGTCGAAGTCTCCGGAGAAGTATATTTTACCATTATTTAATACAGTAAATATACTCGAAATGTCAGGTCAAAATTACGGACGATTTTTCAAAACCGACACACTTATTGTTGAATTCGATATCCCAGAAAACTTAGTTAATCCGAAATTGATTTACACATCTACAGGTCATGGTGGATGGGAGAACGGTGATGAATTTGTACCTAAGATGAATGAAATATTCCTTGACAATGAAAAAATCTACAGTTTTGTACCATGGCGAACAGATTGTGCCACATACAGATTTTCAAACCCAGCTTCGGGCAATTTCGGCAATGGTTTATCATCTAGCGACTTTAGCCGATCCAATTGGTGCCCCGGAACTGTCACAAATCCAGAGTATATACCACTAAACAATCTAAAGCCTGGAAAGCACACAATGAAAATTGTTATCAATCAAGGTGAAGATGAAGGCGGAAGTTTTAGTCATTGGGGTGTATCTGGAGTTGTAACTGGTATAATTCAGTCTGTTAAGTAAGCTAATGCAAACGATACTTCACTATTCACTACACTTAATATTTCCTGCATTAATTGCCAGAATCTTCTATAAGGATAACTGGAAGAAGGTATATTTGATTTTTTTAGCAACAATGCTTATTGACTTGGATCACCTTCTGGCTACACCAATCTTCGATTCTCAGAGATGTAGTATTGGATTTCATTTCTTACATTCATGGTATGCAATTGTAAGTTACATCATTTTGCTATTCTTCAAGAAAACAAGAATAATTGCAATTGGCCTCCTACTCCACATTTTTACAGATATTATTGATTGCCTGTGGATGTTTAGTGAGTGTAGGAGTTGTTATGAGAATTCTGAAATATTTAAATTTATTTCCAAGTTATCGAATTAAAAAAAAAGCCAAAGATAAAATCCTTGGCTCAAAATCTTAAGCAAATTAAGTTTAGTAATTCGTTGAATGTACTTCAAAATAAGCTTCTGGGTGTTTGCAAGCTGGGCAATTCTTCAGAGCTTTTTTCCCTTTGTGAACATAACCACATTTACGACACATCCACTCAGTGTCTTCTTCTTTTTCGAAAACCTTGTTGTTTTCAACATTTGCCAATAGTTTTGCATAACGTTTTTCGTGCTCTGCTTCAACTTTCGCAATCATTTTATAAGCAACTGCAATTTCTTTAAATCCTTCTTCCTCAGCAATTTTTGCAAATTCTGGATAAATAGCATCCCATTCTTCGTGTTCGCCAATTGCGGCTGCTTTTAGGTTTTCAGCAGTAGTTCCAACTTTGCCAGCAGGATACATAGCTGTAATTTCTAATGCTTCTCCACTTTCCATAAAATTGAAAAACACTTTTGCATGCTGCAATTCTTGATCTGCAGTTTCTAAAAAAATGGCTGCGATTTGCTCAAAACCTTCTTTCTGAGCAACTTTTGCAAACATAGTGTATCGATTTCTTGCTTGTGATTCGCCGGCAAATGATTTTAATAAATTCTTTTCAGTTTTACTACCAATAATACTCATAAGTTTATTTTTAAATTAATATATAGTTTTAATATCCTCTTTTAAATGCAGTCACTTCAACAGGTTTTACATAAAACACACAAACTCCTTCAAGCGCTGGTTTATTATAAGTAAAATCGTCACGACCAGAATAGTTCTTCATAACAATATTGAGTATGCGTGCTTTTTCATCATTATCATCAACAAAAACCACAGAACCATGAACTAATACTGATTTGAATTTCATTGAATACGAGCATGCAACATTTACATGTCTAATATTCATAGCTTCATCGGTATAAAATGATATGCATACATCAGGATTTTGTCTCAAAGCATCTATTTTACGTCCAAATGGAGCGCCATGCAAATAAATTATCCCATCGTGATAACCAAAATTCATAGGCACACAATACGGTTTATTATTATCAATTAGAGACATTGTGCACACTTGAGCTCCATTAATAATCTCATCTATCCCAACTCGCTCTGTAATCTCAAATTTTTTCATGCTTAATTATTAAAATTTTGCATAAAATTAAACAATTAAATTATAACTTTGTTTATTATAATGAAATTGTTAATAACACTAAAATTATATATTATGTTAAAACCAAAAGTTGAAAAGATTTTAAATGAGCAAATTGAGAAAGAAGGATATTCTTCATTTCTATATTTAGCAATGGCTAGCTGGGCAGAACAAAAGGGTTATGAAGGAATAGCTCAGTGGTTATATGCTCAGGCTGGAGAAGAGAAACTCCATATGTTGAAATTTGTTGCATATGTTAACGAAAGAGGTGGAAAAGGAATTATCCCAGCTTTAAAGCAAGCTCCAACAGAATGGTCTGATGTATTTGTTATGTTTCAGGAAGTTTTAAAACATGAGCAATACATTTCTGAAAGTATTAATAAAGTGGTTGAGGTTGCGATAAAAGAAAACGATTTCGCGACAAACAATTGGCTTCAATGGTTTGTAAACGAACAAGTTGAAGAAGAAGCATCTGTTCAGAAAGTTATTGATAAATTAAACATGCTCGGTACTGCAAGTTTATATTTGTTTGACAAAGACATAATGGCGCTAAGAACACCAGCTGCTGTATAACATTATATAAGCCTCAAATATTTGTTTGAGGCTTTTTTTTCATTTAAAAGTTTAATTACAAACAATAATCATACATTATTGCAAGATATTTTTATAATTTTCGCCTTTTCGAAATAAGGTAGTCAAAATTTATTTATAATGAAATTCTCACCTGAAAGTTACAGGATAAAAGACGAAAGGATGAAACCTTTCATTGATAGTACAGAGATAGAAAGCTTTCTGGAAGAAACCAAATACCCAACACATGATGAAGTTATCGAAGTTATCGAGAAATCATTAAATAAAGAAAGGCTTAATCTCAAAGAAACAGCTATTTTAATAAATGCGGATAGTCCCGAGCTTATTGCAGCGATAAAAGATGGTGCACGCAGATTAAAGGAAAAAGTTTATGGAAACAGAATTGTCCTGTTTGCACCATTGTATATTGGAAATAAGTGTAAAAACAATTGTCTATATTGTGGTTTTCGATCAACAAATAAAGATGCTGACCGTAAGACTCTAAATGATGCTGAAATTATCAGTGAAGTAGAAGCATTAGAAGATAATGGGCAGAAAAGACTAATCCTGGTTTATGGTGAACACGACTCATACGATCCTGAGTATATTGCACATACCGTTCGATTAGCATACGGAGTAAAAAAAGGTAATGGTGAGATTAGGCGAGTAAATATAAATGCAGCCCCACTAGACATTGAAGGATTTAGAACAGTTCAGCGCTCTGGGATTGGCACATACCAAGTTTTTCAGGAAACATATCACGAAGCAACCTATAAGAAATATCATTTGGGAGGGCCAAAAAAAGATTACAACTTCAGACTTACAGCTCTTGACCGCGCTCAGGAAGCAGGACTAGACGATGTTGGAATTGGCGCATTGTTTGGATTATACGACTGGAGATTCGAAGTAATGTCTTTAGTTCGACACACAAATCATTTTGAAGCTTGCTATAATGTTGGGCCGCATACAATTTCCTTTCCACGTATCAAAAAGGCATCGGGTCTGGAAGTTGATCCCAAATACTTGGTTAACGACGATGAGTTCACCAGAATTATTGCAATTCTTAGATTGGCAGTGCCATATACAGGACTTATTCTAACTGCTCGTGAGTCGGCGCAAGTTAGAGATGAAGTAATCCGATTCGGCGTTTCCCAAATAGATGGAGGTACAAAACTTGAAATTGGCGCATATTCCGATACAAAAAATGAAGAACAAAATTTAAATAGGGAACAATTTGTAATTAATGATACCAGATCTTTAAGCGAAATTATAGATGAACTTTTAGATAAAGAATTCCTCCCATCCTTTTGTACAGCTTGTTATAGACTTGGCCGTACGGGAGAGCATTTTATGGAATTCTCTGTTCCTGGTTTTATAAAAAGATTCTGCACACCTAATGCAATTTTAACTTTGTCGGAATACCTTATGGATTATGCAAATGAAGATATTAAAATAAAAGGGTGGAATTTAATTCAAAAAGAAATTGCCAAACTCGAAGACGAATCACTTAAGATGTCAATAATCGAAAAAGTTGAAAAAATAAAACAAGGACAACGCGACTTATATTATTAAAATGAAGACAGAAATAAACATAGTAGCAATAAAAGTTCTTGACAGAATTAAAGAATCTGGAAGACTACAAAAAATATTATCTTTGCACTCGTCAGTAATTAAAACACGTTTCGGTTTTCACGAACTAAGCGAAGCAAAATGTAGTAGAAGTGGTTTGATTATTCTGGAACTTAGTGGTAGCGACTCTGATTGTCATCACTTAATTGATGAGTTAAAACAAATCGGAGGAATTATTGTAGAAGTTATGACTTTTAATAATAAATAATGGAATTTATCGTTTTAGCAATATTAATTAGGAATCCTAAACTTTCGGCAGATAAACTGCAAAGCATTCTTACATCTTATGGCTGTATCATCAGGAACAGACTCGGAATTAACCGTGATGAAATTGATGGTGGAATGATTATTCTTGATTTAGCTGGGGATTTAAAACAAATTGATTGTTTCTTTACAGAATTGAATAATTTAGAAGGCATTGAATATAAACATATAAAATTTTAAGCATGACCAAAATCTTAGCAATTTCAGAAGCTAATGCAATAGCATTTCATGGAATGGCTTTAATTGCCAAATCTGAAATCGCCATTAATGCAGTTCATATCGCAGAAATTACTGGGTCTTCGAAACATCACACATCAAAAGTACTTCAACGACTTGTAAAACAAGGAATGCTTGGTTCTACAAGAGGGCCAAGTGGTGGTTTTTATTTAAGGAAACCTGCAAAAGATATTCTTTTAATTGAGATACTTGAAGCATTAGAAGGAAATATTGAAGTTAACGACTGCCCTATTGATAATGAAATCTGCCCATTTGGATCGTGCTTAATGGGTGGCATTTGCCAAGAAATTGGAGATACAATGATAAAATACTTGAGAAATAATAATTTGCAAGATATTATTGATAATATTGCATCAGATAAAGACTTATTCAAATCTATTAACAATTCATGAGAATTCTAGCGCTTAGTGAAGCAAACATATTGAGTATTCATAGCATGGCCATAATTGCATCGGCAGGAGAAGACGGTGTAAGCGTAAACAAAATTTCTGAACTTACTAATTGTTCAAAGCATCACCTATTTAAAGTTATGGAGACTTTATTAAAATCTGGATTAGTGTATTCAACCAGAGGTCCTGCCGGAGGGTTCCACCTTAAGAAATCTGCTGAATCGATTTTATTGTTGGATATATATGAAGCTCTTAATGGCAAAGTTGATATTAATAACCTATGTGTCAGTAAAAACAAAAGTGAACTTAGCTTTGTTTTCTTTGAAAAATTATGCCATGAGCTTTCTACAAAATTTATAAATTACCTTAAAGCGACAAAGCTCTCGGATGTTCAAAACAGAGCTGACTTTTTAATAAAAATAAAGAAATAAAAAATCCGGGTCTCCCCGGATTTTTTATTTCTATTTAAATGCAGCCTCCGATAAACCGGGGCCACTAATCGACAAATCATTAAAATAACTTGGCGTAGTTTTGCCAATAAGCTTGTCGACATAAAGTTTAGCTAAATATTGACTTAACATATAACCATGTCCACGCATACCAATCATTAATCCCTTTTCTGGATCAACAATATATCGTGGTTCAATATAATAACCTGACCAAACAGCTTGGAATCCGACACTTGACAATTGAGGAATCCAGTCCACAAAGATTTCGGATACGATTTCTAAAAACTCTTTCGAATTGATTTTAATATCCTTATCTGTTTCCAATGGATCAACAGCTGGAGAAGCACAACCAATTATCTGACCAGTATCAGCTAACTGTTGACCATAAACTGCTGAGAAGCCTTTGTACTTTCTTCTATCAATTAACATATCCAAAGTATCACCATTTTTTCCGAGGAAAGGTAATCTTCTTGTAATAAATGCCTGATGTTTCACAGCATACAGACCTGTTTCAATTCCTAGTTTTCGTGCAAACTTATCAGATTCTGGACCAAGCGCATTTACAAAATGTTCAGTTTCATATTCAAGATATTCCCCACTGTGAGTTTTCACCAAAGCAATAACATTTTTACCTTCGCGGTTAACATCAACAAGTTCGCAATCCTCCATTACAATACCACCACATTTAATACCGAGTTGTCTTAAAAGATCAAGTGTTTTACCAGGTGTGGCTTGCCAGCACTCATTAGTTATTAATGCTGCATTATAAGTATTTAATTTTGGATTAAAATATGGAGAAATTTCTTTTCTAAAATCTGCTTTCTCTACCATATAAGCATCTGACCATGCTCGTGAAGCGTCTAATGCTTTATAAGTAGCTTCATCATGAGCAAAACTAACGTACCTTATTGGTTTATAATCAATATTAGATATATTTTGTAGTTCGACAAACAATTCTCTGTTTTTTATTGCAATTTCTGCTAATGCAGGTAGGGAAAATGCAGGACGACCACCAGCAATATTTCTCCATGAGCCACCACGCTCTTTGTTAATTAAAACTGGTTTTAATCCAGCTTCTGCAAGATATCGGAATAATGAAGAACCAGCCATTCCACCACCAGCAACGAAAGACTGCACCTTAATTCTCCTGTTTGGGGTTTTGTCTACATTGGTAAATATTTTTTCAGACTTATGTGGTAATAATTCTCCCATTGATACCTGATTTGAAAGTGGTGCGCGTGGAGTTGCATCACCAACGATTTCAATTCCATAAGGAGCAATTGTTTGTTTAAGTCTTTTTATACAACGTTTTCCGCGACATGCTCCCATACCAAGGCGTGTTGTATGTTTTATTTCATCAATGGAAATAAATTTCCTATCACCAATAACTTTTAGAATTTCGTCAAGCTTAACGTCATCGCAATGACAGATATATGTTTCTGATGGCAATTCAGCCTTTATATTCTCCAACACAACTGGTGAAGGAAAATCAGATTTTATAATAAAACCTCTTGCTCTTGAAAGCTCCTCGTTGTGTAAAGTAAGAGACTTTACTCTTGCGATATTAGTTTTATTTGGTTTCTTAAGAATTTTTTCAATAATCCCATCTCCTATTTGCTTACCATTATTATCAACTAAAAAGACTTCTGCGCCTTCATTAGCCTCATATTCTATCGGCAGAAACAACCAATCTTTCTTTTCACTATATCCAAAAATTGCGAGCCCAGGACATTGATAAACACAATCCATGCAGCCAACACATTTATCGAAGTCAAGTTGTGGAACTGTACTAGTAGATGTTTTTGTAATTGCTCCATGAGGACATGCAAATTCGCATGGATTACATGCAAATCCATAAAGGCAGTCAATTAAGACATAAGGCTTAGCTTCTGCTCTTTCGCGACAAGGCATATATGGTTCTTGAATAACTTTTAAAGGATGTTGTTGTGAATCTATATATTCTTTTGAGAGGCTAAGGTAATCATCATATTTAAATCTTACTCCTAAACTCTCAAGAATCTCATAAGCAGCCTGCGTACCTCTAAGAACGGCGCTTGTACCTTCGCCAATTCTGAGGGCATCACCAACCGAATGCGCATTTCTACCAAATAGAAGACTTCCTTTGGTCATCAGCTGATCATCAGGAACCAAGCCAGTACAAATATTAATTGCATCAATTCCTGAGATAATCTTTTCTGTACCTGGAATAGCTTTAAAATTTGCACATTCTGCTACAACAGCACCAGTAACACCAGTGTAATCTGCATTTGGAATTGCCTCTAAAAGTATATGCCCAGTCATTACAGGGATTCCCAATCTTCTCACGCGATTTGCTTGAACTGGAAAGCCACCTTCGTTGGGCATAGCTTCAATGATAGCTTTTACTTTTGCTCCAGCTTGCATTAGCTGATACGAAGTTAAATAACCAATATTTCCTGCCCCTACAGTTAAGATATTTTTACCGAGTAAAGTAAACTCATTGTTCATCATTTTTTGAACAACTGCAGCAGTGTATACACCAGGCACATCATCATTCTTAAAGCTAGGCATGAATGGGATAGCACCAGTTCCAACAACGAGGTGCTCGGCCTGAATATAAAATATCTCGTTTGTCTTTGTATTCTTTACTGCGAGACGCTTTCCTTCTAGGATATCCCAAACAACACAATCGAGCATAATACCACTTCTGTCGACGCCAGCAAGAGTTTCTGCAATTTCGAAACCTCGCATTCCACCAAACTTCTTTTCTTTCTCAAAAAAGAAAAATTGATGGGTTTGCATTAAAAACTGACCACCAATTTTGTCATTATTGTCGATTACAATATTTGAAACTTTATATTGATTTAGCAATTCTCTAGCAGCTAGTCCAGCAGGGCCAGCACCAATTATGGCTACACTTGTACGATATATGGCAATAGTATCATCAGTGTCATGGATACTTGTTTCAGGTGCAAAATCTTTAGGAACTTCTCTAACTTCTTTAACGCCATCAACTTTTGTGATACAAATTCGGGCAATTTTACCATCTACTAACATCTCACAAGCACCGCACTTTCCGATACCACACTCAAGCGATCTGTTTCTATCATCCAACGAATGACTATGTACAGGAAAACCAGCCTGGTGCATGGCCGCAGCAATAGTAAACCCCTCATTTCCAATCACTTTATTGCCATTAAAACTAAAAGAAGTTTCCTTATTTTCAGGCACATTCAGAATAGGATGTTTCTCAATTTTTTGCATAAAAAATGTCTGTTACTTTTACAATTTTAAAAAGTTAAAATTGCATAAAGTAACAGACACTAGCAATGAGATTTGTCAGATTTTTAAATCTGTCTGTTTTTAACGTGGAGTTACAACAGAATCGTAGAATTTGCGTAATTCAATTTTTCTTGGTTCGTTAAGATTATGCCATCTTACACCAGTAATTGCTCCTTCGATAGAGAATATTACACTACGACTTGTGTTTTTGTTATTCGACAATAACCTCAAGAAAGCTTCTTCGGTACCAACCTTACGTAAATCCTCAATTGAATCAATACCAACTGCTTCTAACTTTAACTCCAATACTTTACCAATATTGTGCACGCCTAAAATTGCCATAATAAAAGATTTTAAGTTCAACTATTTCTCGATTCAAAAGTAAAACAAATTTTATTACAGTCCAAATTAAAATATATTTTTTATACCAATAAGTAAAATAAAGTGTTTTTATTGCATATTTTTGCTGTTATAGCTACATTCTACAAGGTCTTCATCTGCGAGACATACCATGAATATATAAAGTTTTTCAATTCATCAACCCTTAATTGAGGTTGTTGTTTACCATTTTTCACCGAAACCGTTGCACCAAAAGTCATTAGATAATTAATTATACCTTCATTATAAAACAATGCTTTTTCATTTGGGTCTGAGTATCCAGGATTTAACCACTGTACATAAACCTCGTAGCCTCTTTTAATAAAATAGTCGAAGTTGCTTTTCACATCTTTATGATATAGAAATGAGCTAACTACTATCTTGGGGTCCTCGTCAGGTAGAATATATTCCAATTTTGTGCGCCTTTCCAATGCCGATTCATTAATTAGAAACACTGGAATTTTGACTCCATTGATAATAATTTTTCTAACATTCTTTCCTGTATGCACTTTATGTCCAAACATTACATCCCAAGAAGTTGATTTTCCTGCGCCAGGATTTCCGAGAACTCCGATTAATAGTTTTCTTTCCATGGTATTGAAATTTTTATAAAAATACAAAAAAATCAATTCACAATGACTATAGAAGTTTTACAAAATTGCGAAAATATCAGAATTGTGAGAAAAACATCAAAATAAAGTCTATTCGATCTCACGCCAAATAAAAATATCATTTTTATTCTTAGGACGATATTCATTTAGCCACCTAAAGTCTTTAAGTAGAGTTTGTTCATTCTTAACCTGCTCAATTGGAATTGTTTCACCATCAGGTTTTTCATAAAACCAAACGCGTTCTATTTTATCATCTTTGAAATATATTGTCATATTAGTGCTTACGACCTTATTCAAAGCCACAATCTGATTAACTTCTTCATCAACAACAAAGTAGATTGTCTGGCAATCATTTTGAAGATCCACCTTTCTAATCTTTTTCTCGACTATGTAGCCCGAAATCTTTCTGCTCTTCATCTGATTGTAATGTATAGAATCATATTGCTCAATTGTAAACGCATTGCCATCCAAATAAAATTTATCAGGTTTTTTATCTAAAAAGTGAACTTCGATATGATCAGCAGTAATCTGATTTTTCTCAGACCAGATAACAGGTTTATAAAACATATGAGCAACTGAGTCTTTGGAGAAAAATACTAATGAATCGCAACGAGCCTGAACATCAGACTTAAAAACCTGAACTTTGTGAAATGCACGAATGAGTTTATAATCTAAACTATCAACTGAGATATAGACGGTATCGGAGTGCAAGAAAATACTATCCCCATCAGTAACATAAACTACGAGTGCCTTTTTAGTTAACATGGCATTCCTTGGATTTTCATAGTAAAAACCATAGTCCCCATAGGCATTTAAATTTTCGGCGGTATCAATAACTGAAACATTATTAAATGCCTCGCCATATCTTATCTTACGATCATAGTAAAGACTATCACCACTTAGATAATTAGACCCAGATCGCAACCATGCATTCTCAGAAAATGAAGCTTCGTCGGTTTGGGTATTATAATTCCCATTTTCGCAATAAATATAGTTTGAGTCCGAAATAATATTGGTAGGTCCATAAAAATATGAGATTGCAGATTCAGTATTATATCGAAGAGTGTCGGAGTATATATCGTATTGCGGATTTCGCAGAATCACCGAATCAACAGCATAGTAATCTTTTAGCTTTGTGTAATAATACCCTCGCCTACTTGTCAACCTATTATCCCCGTCATAAATTTTACCTCCCTCAAAATAATAGGCCATATCTTTATTTCTGTCATAGTCGAGTGAATCTGTAACCAAAAATGATTTATTATGTTTGAGAACGACAGAATCTCTCATCTTGGCAATCTTACTATTTCCATCATACTCAAGATACTTTCCAATCAGTAAGATGGTATCTCCCTGTTTAATTCTAACATTGTTGTATGCTTGAATGGTATTTGAATCGTCGAAAAACCAAGCAGAATCGCAAAACATATAGGCTTCTTCGTGTTTAAAAACCACTTTGCCTAATAATCGTTTAGCTTTAACTCCAGTAGATTCATCATACTCAAGTGAATTGGCATGCAGAATCTCAACCTTTTTGGGTTCTTCATCTTCAACAGCCTTTGTTTGCTTCTTTTGAGCAGCTGTAGTTAAAGAGATTAGAAACAAAAAAATAAAAAGAGAAAATATTTTAATTAAATTATATCTCATTATGCTTTTAAAAGTTCATCAATGATATTATCAAGACTGATGCCATCTGCTTCAGCTTTATAATTTTTGATAATCCTATGGCGTAAAATAATTTTAGCGACAGCTCTTACATCTTCGATATCTGGCGAAAATTTTCCAGCTAGAACAGCATGTGCCTTCGCACCCACAACCAAATATTGAGATGCACGAGGTCCTGCGCCCCACTGTAGATATTTTTTTGTAATCTCTGGCGCGAATTCTGATCCGGGTCTAGTTCTACTCACAAGTTTCACAGCATATTCAAGAACATTGTCATTAATTGGAATTTTTCTTATCAAGCCTTGAAAATATACAATTTCTTCTGCTGACAATACTTTCTTTAAATCGAACTCTTTGTCAATTGTAGTATTTTTTACAACAACTAGCTCGTCCTTATAGCTTGGATAATCAACAATAATATTAAACATAAATCTATCGAGCTGAGCCTCAGGCAATGGGTAAGTTCCCTCCTGCTCTATTGGATTCTGAGTAGCCATCACAAAGAAAGGCTCGTCAAGTTTGTATTCTGTTCCTGCAGCAGTAACAGATCTCTCCTGCATAGCTTCTAATAGTGCAGCCTGTGTTTTTGGAGGAGTTCTATTAATTTCATCGGCAAGAATAAAATTTGCAAAAACTGGTCCTTTTATAAATTTAAACTGTCGGTCTTCACCCAGAATCTCAGTTCCAATAATATCTGATGGCATAAGATCGGGTGTAAACTGAATTCTCTTATTTTTCAGTCCGAGAACTTCAGCAATTGTGTTAACAAGCAGTGTTTTTGCAAGCCCAGGCACACCTATAAGTAAACAATGACCTCGACTAAAAATGGAAATGACCACTTCTTTAACAACTTGATCTTGACCATATATCTTCTTATTGATTTCGACAAGCAACTCCGAGTACTTGCTGCGCAATGCTTCTATAGCTTCAACATTATCTTTATAATTCACCATTTTAAACAAATCTTTATCCGTTTTTCCAACGAACAAAGTTAATTATTATTGTTACACTAAAAAACACTGTGTACAGAATTTGGATTTTTGTAGTATTTTTGCAAAAAATAATTGAATATGATACAGAGAATTCAATCTTTCTTTCTAGTTCTGGCATTGGTTTGTACCGGCCTATTCTACATTCTTCCATTTGGTGAAATAATACTAACTGACGGAAGTACCAAAGAACTTACTATCTTTGGTTTTGAGTATA
>CAZOHR010000011.1:17010-27039 GCA_964579045.1 uncultured Bacteroidales bacterium
CTTTTTTGATAATGATTTCATTAATCAACTTGATTACTCTTACTAGCATTTTTCTTTATAAAAATAGAATGATGCAAATAAGAATGAATGTTTTCAATGCAATTATGCAACTTGGAAGTGTTGGAATCGCTTTCTATTATCTTAATGATGTAGCAAAAGTGATGGCTGCTGACTATAAAACCGGCATTTTAATTATTTTTCCGATAATTGCAGCAATTCTCACATTTCTTGCTATTCGTCAGATTGCAAAAGACGAAGCATTAGTAAGATCAATCAGTAGACTCAGGAAGAAATAAATCAGTATCTGAATCCGCTTGTATAAGTATTTCTTTTGACATTGACTTAGTTGTTTTGGCACCGAGTTTCTTCAAATCCTCTGTTTGTTTAACCAAATTGCCAGCACCAGTCGATAGCTTTGACATTGCAGATCCATATTCTTTAGATGCTCTATCTATTGCTATTCCGATTCGGTTCATATCCTCAACAAATCCTACAAATTTCTCATATAGTTTCCCACCTCTATCAGCAATTAACAGCGCATTTTGTGTTTGATTTGTTTGTTTCCAGATAGCATTAACTGTCATTAGTGTTGCAATTAATGTTGATGGGCTAACTATCACTATTCTACGATCCCAAGCTTCGTTAAATATCTGAGTATCATTTGAAACAGCGACAGCTAATGATGCTTCAACTGGAATAAACATTAACAGATACTCTGGAGTATCCAAGCCCAAGTTGGCTACATAATCTTTATCAGCAAGTTCTTTTATATGATTTCGAACAGACAAAATATGCTCTTTAGTAAATCTCTTTCGATCATCTTCATTATCGGCATTCACAAGTTTTTCGTAGGCAACCAATGAAACCTTCGAATCAATAATAATATGTTTTCCCTCTGGAAGATAGATAACCGCATCGGGTCTTAGTCTTCGACCTTCTTCAATACTGAATGAGTCCTGAGTTTTATACTGATTGCCTTTTTCCAAACCTGATGATTCAAGAATTTTCTCCAAAATCATCTCGCCCCACCTACCCTGTTTTTGTACATCACCCTTAAGTGCTTTGGTAAGATTAGATGCTTCTGCACTAAGTTTTATATTTAATTCCTGAATAATCTTTAATTCGGCACCAAGTTCTGATCTTTCCTTTAGCCCTTTTTCGTATGTGTCCTTTACTGTAGTTTTAAATTCTTTAAGATTTTCATTAAAGGGATTAAGAATTGCATCTATTTGCTTTTTATTTAGTTCGCTAAATGATTTGGATTTATCATCAAGAATTCGATTAGCAAGATTCTCAAACTCTAGTACAAGTTTTTTCTGTAGTTCCTCAAGCTCGAGCTTTTGTGTATCAAGCTTTTCTTTTAAATTCTGAAGGTTTGTCTCTGAAACATTAAGAGAAGCAAGTAATTCTTTATTTTCACTTATACACGATATGTTTTCTGCTTTTATTGCTCCTATCTGTTCTTCATAATAGTTTTTTCCTGCTTCATACTTAACAATCTCTTTCTCTAAGGTATTAACAGAATTCTGGAGTGTGTCCAACTGAGAATTATCCAACTTTCGAGATTTAAAAAACAACCAGGTTATGGCAATGCCAATTAAGATTCCAGCTACGAGAAATACGATTTCCATAAATCAATTTTTTTCTCTGTAAATCTACAGGAAATAGGATTAATAAGAAAGAAAAAACTGATTTTGTTAATAAATTCCATAGTGTGCAAAAAAAAAGAGGCCACAAGGACCTCTTTCTTAGAATATAATTTATTGATTATTGAATAACCAATTTATGAGTAGAAGCTTTGCCATTAGATTCAACCTTAACAATATACATACCTGCAGACTGAGTAAAGTTTACTTCTTCGTTAGCATTTACATTATAAGTAGCGATAGTTCTACCAGCAATATCAACAATAGATACAACTGAATTTTCAGTAACTGCAATATTAACCAAACCATTTGAAGGGTTAGGATAAACAGAAACAATGTTATTTGAAATGTTTTGAGTTCCAGAAACTACTTCAACAGCAAAATCAAGAACTGACCATTGAGCACCATCAGTACCAACATAATTAAATGCAAACCAAACAGAAGGTTCACCTGCATAAGCAGTAATGTCTGCAACGGCAAGATATTCTGTCCAATCTTCAAACACACCAGCCTCAGTTTCGTCCCATAAAGTAGCCCATGTTGTTCCATCAATAGAAACTTTAAACAGCATGTCGTAGTTATCATCAGGATCAACAGAATATGCATAGCTTCCTAGCCAGTTAAACTTGGCTGCGATATTTTCAGAAACAGCACTTAGGTCGAATTCAGGAGATATTAACCATTCATCTTGAGCAGCTAAAGCGGCATCATACAAACATGTATATTGATTTGAATCAAAATTCCATGTCTCACTAATATTTGATTGAGTAATAGTCCAACAAGGATCAGCAGCATCAAAAGCATTTGCATAAGGTAAAGTAGCAATTGCAGCACCACAATCAAAAGCAGTTGTAAATGATACAGGACCAGCCCATCCACTTGTTTCTACGCCACAAATAGCCTGAACATATACGTCGTATTCTGTGTTAGCTAATAATTCAATGATATTAGCAGTAGTTGCATCAGCAACAAATTGATCACCTTCAGTTAGAGGATCAAAACCTGTTGGACCATAAAGTACAATCCATTGAGTTCCAGCACCGTTCTCAGCCCATTCTACTGTAGCTTCGAAAGCAGTAATATCAGAAATTACAATTTCTGAAGGATCATTACAAGCAGTAGGATCTAAAGCAGTTGTAAATGACCAAGTAATATCGTTAGCTTGATCATCAGTACCATCGTTAACAGAAGCAGCAGGAATTAAAACTGTGTATTCAGTATTGAAATCGAAATCATCATGTGCAATTGTTAACTCATCATCAACGATACTAGCAACAACGTTACCTGGATCTGGAGTAATAGTAATTCCACTTAAATCATTTTCGAAAACATTAACATTAAAAGTTACAACAACAGCAGCATCAATAGTAACATCAGTCTCATTAGCAGCAGGAGTCTTAGAAATTACATAAGGACTTGCAGGCTCACCTAAAATACTAATAGCAGTTATTTGATCAGCAGCTGCAATACCAAATGCGGTTGGCAAACCAGTTGCAATATCGATTATTTGAGATCCATTAAGACCACCAGCATCATCAAATGCTTGCAAATAACAAATATCAGTTGCAGGATCAAAAGTCATACTTTGGAAATATGAAGAAACAACTACTCCCATATCACCAATTAAAGTAAGAGCTGCAGTAGTTGCATCTATACTATAGAAAGTTCCATTACCAGTCTGATCATGCATTACACCATATAACTGACCGCTATTTGAAGCAGCAATAGCCAATAAAGTTCCAGTTTGAGGAGATGTAGCAACTACTGTTCCAGCTCCTGTAGTTCTGTCAATTTCGATAAGTTTAATTGAAAAAGCAGGGTAAGCACCTTCAAGACCAAGACAATACAAGTTATCATTTATAGCATCATAAGCCATAGAGATAAAGAAAGTAGGACCAGTTACACCCAATGCTCCAATTACAGTATATGTATCAAGACCAGCATTGAATGATCCGAAGTTACCTGTACCATCTAAAGCATAAAATACATCTCCAACAACGCAACCGCCACGAACACCTGTAGTATTTGCAAACTCAGAGAAGAAGCTAGGTGTGCCAACATAATAAACACCCGCTTTGGCAGTTGTTGATGCCCAAGATTCAATTCCTACCAAAGCATCAAATGTACCTATAAACTCATCGTTTGCAGGTTCAGAATCGCCAGCCAAAGTAACGGTAGCTGTTAAGGTATATGTTCCAGCAGGAACACCAATCCATTCGTCATCCATTGTATAAACCATTGTTGCCAATGAAGCAAGAGCTGCACCAGTAACGGTTTTTGTAGAAGTATATACATCAGTCATACCATCATTAATAACTACATCAATAGTGTAATCATTTTGAACATTAGCGCCATTATTTTTAACAGTTACAGTAGGAAAAAGGTTTGTTCCTGCAACTGCAAAACTTGGAGTAGCTCCGATTGCAGCCATATCATCATTTTCTGGCACATAAACTAAGACATCATCAATAGCCCAACCGTAACCCCATGCAGCATTATCATTATAATGGAAAGCAAGTTTAACGTCTGCTTCGCCATCAAATGCAGCTAAATCTACTAAAACTGTTGTCCATGTAAGATATTCAGCAACAGTTGTTACGTCAGTCCATGTTGTACCACCATCTATAGAAGCCTTAATTGTTCTAATGTCATATTTACAGAACGTAGCAAAGCTTAAAAAAGCACCAGTAACACTTGTGAAGTCCATACTTGGAGTTATAAGCCAAACATCCGACATATCAGCATTACAAGCATCATCATTTGCCCATGCATAATTTGTATGTGCTGGAACTGTCCAATAAGCACTGCTTCCATTTGCACCAAATAACCATCCGCAAGCTTCATCAATTTTTGTCCAACTTGCTGGTAAAGCTCCACCTTCAAAATTTTCTGATAAAATATTCAACTTTGCTTGTGGAGCAAATAATTCTTTGTTGGATTCTTTACCAACAACTCTTTTTTTACCAGGGTTAAAGCCTGCCTGAGCAAACACTCCTGAAAAGAGAAAAACAGTCATAGCTGTTAATAATAAAATTTTCCTCATAATTTTTAATTTTAAGTTTTACATAGTTTAAAGTGCAAATATAATCATTATAGATATATAAATTAAAAGGTGTTAATAAAAATTTAAACAGAGTTTTTTAATCAAAAATGAAACATTGTTACTATTTTCAGATATTAACGATTATAAACATCTTTTACAATACTATGTACACTACAATACTAACTTAATTTCTCAAACTTCACATATGTTATAAAATATAAACTTAGAATTAGTATAAGAATGTAAAAGCATAAAACAATTAAATTAAAGAAGTATTTAGGGATTAAAATAACACCGATATTATCAAAAGCGCTAAAGAACAACATATTAAGTGACTCATCATTTGGCAAAGAATATATTGGCTTATATAGTCTGCCTATTTCCTCAGTATAAACTTTAAATCCTTTTCCAATATCATAATTGTTGATAACTTTTTCTATTGCCTCATTTGAACAGGATGATTTAAGGATTTCAGGATTTTCCATATTTGCAAAAGTAGCATCCTCTGCAATTAAGCATTTTGAAATTACATCTGCATAATATTGCTTATTTTTTTCTACTTGCTCACGAAAATCTTTCGAAACGAAGACCATACCAGGTTTTTCTTGCTCTCTTTTTAGGATATTCACACCTCTCTCTGAATCGACAATAGCAATTTCCTCCAATGCCGGAATAAAGAAATCATGGTAATAAACTGCATTGTACAAAATCTGACGATTCTTCAACAGTTGCTTATTATAGGGATTATTGTTGTGGAAATCTACAATAACCGCTTCTGATGCCCATCGCAAAGGAACAAAATCGGCAATAATTGGAACTCTCCCATCTTTTCGTGAAATTTTATTAAAATTATCAAAATGGATAAGCGCTCCTGAAAAAACTAATTGTGGAATAATTATTAATGGTATAGTTAGATAAACAATGCTGGTAGTTTTAAAGAACTTTGACATTAACATTCCTACTAGACTGCCCCAATATACCAGAACAAAACAAATTAGGAACAGACTCACAAAATGAAAACTATTTTCCATAATCAATACCGAAGGCGCCACTAATAATAGCGACTGTAATATTGACAGAACAAGGTATTTTATTATAACTGCAGATGTATGACTGAATGATTTATCTACTATTTTATTTTGATTTTGAAAAAATAATCGCAATTGAATAAAGGCATGTCCTGAGCTCACCAATCCTATAAATACAGAACTTGTTAGTAAAATTAGAATCCACACTGGAATATTGGGATTGTAATAATAGGTATAGTTTTCGGTTGCTGAGTATTTTGCAAGAAACGAAAAAACCGTACCAATAAGAAATGGAATAGCTAACAACAATATCAATCCTGATTTTTGTTTAAAGTCAACTCGCAAACTAAATTTTAAGTGATTAAGAAAAGATAGAAATGAATTTTGTTTTTTTGACTTCTTCTTGACATCATGCTTACTTTTAGTTGCCAATATAGCGTTATTCTCACGAAACCATTGATAATATTGTTCAGAGGATATTTTCCTTTCAGGCAACTCGTTACCATTTTCGTCAAAGTCTTTTTCATCAAGTAACTTAAGTAATATTGCTGGGTTAAAGCGAGTTTCGAGAAGACTGTTTTTATCAACTTTCCCTGCTTTTGACCTTAAATATTCAGATGCCAAAGCTGGTGAGCCAAAATAAACTGAGTATCCATCTTCATCAATAATTAGGACTTTATCAAACATCATAAAGATGTCGAAATCTGGCTGATGAATAGCAGCAATTACAATTTTATTTAGATTTGCTAGACTACGGGCAAGCTCTATTATTCTGTATGAATCTTCTGAAGACAATCCGCTGGTAGGCTCATCAAGCAATAGTATATCGGGGTCGACAAGCAACTCCATTGCTATTCCCAGTCTTTTCATCTGTCCACCCGACACCTGAAATGCAGAGTAATCCTGTTTACAAACAGTCTTACTCCTCTCTTCTACAAGATCAACATCAGATAGAATCTCTTCAATCATTTTACTCTGATCCTCAGCATGTATTTGAAGAAAATCGCATCTTTGCTGCAAATGTTCTTCAACTGAAAACAATGGGATAAAGGTATCTTGCTGAGAAACTAGAGATATCTGTCGATTACAGTTAAGTTCTGATTTGTTGATAATCGATACCGAGCCATTACTACTCTTAATAATTCCTGCAATTCCGTGCAACAGACAGGTTTTACCACTTCCACTTTTTCCGATTACACCAACCAATTCACCGCTATTTATACTTAAAGAAATTGCATGAACAAGGAATTTATCTTTTATCTTTAATTCAAGTTCATTTAATTCTAAGCAAAATTCAGAATCAGATTCCTTTTTATCATGCAGTGCTTTTAAATCGGAAAAGAAATATTTCTTTATTTCGAGATAACTTAAGAAGTCTTCTTTCAAAATAACATTGAGAGAATTTTCCGAAAGTTGCCTTCCATTTAGCTTTAGACCTGTTTTAGAAGTTTTAATAAAAACTACATCTAGTTCTGAAATTAGAAGTTGTGCCAGAGTGCATTCATCGTATCTTAAAATAGTTGTACCATTACCTGAATTAACAAAGTCATAAAGAGATTTAAACAATTTATCTGACAATCCAAACATGTCCGAAATAAGTTTTGCAAAATCGACAGAAGCGTTGTTATTACAAGAGATTTTAATTAGTCTTAGCAAATAAAACAGAACCACCAATCTATCAATTGAGGATAGACTTCCACGAATATCATCACAGAAACCTATTAATTTTACAGAATTTAAAGATAGCCTTTTTTGTGATTTCGCTGAAGACAAAGAACCCAGACTATTTTCGAACAGATTTAGTTGTTCTTCAATATACTTTTCCTCAATTTCATCTATGAGAAATTTTTGATATATACTTTTAAATTGCTCATTAAAATCTTCACATTCACGATTTGCAACAACTGCAAACAGTTTTGTAAGTGATTCTAGAGTTTTTTTATTCATTGCTTTTCTATGATTGGAAATCGTTTTAAAAATAACAAAATAATATTTAAAACCTCCTTTACTTTTAACTTTTTTTTAAGAGACAGAAAAAACATCTGCATTAATTTTGCGTTTAATCCAAATTAAGCATTAGAAGTTTTGAAAAAACGAACTAACGCTTTAGTTGGGGTTAACCCTCGATTATGCATACAAAAAATTGAAAGATTCGCATTAATTCAATAATGCGTAATCGGGGTTTAAAATTGGTAAAAAAAATCAAAAAATGAAGTTTGTGAAATATTACAGATTATGTAGATTTGTAAACTTGTAAAATGGAAGTTATGAAAAGGTGTTTACTAATAATTTTTATTCTAGCTGCAACATTGTATGGATTTGCTCAGGAAGTGAGTTTTACGGCAGCAGCTACTCCAAAAGTTGGAATGGGCCAAAACTTTCAGGTGCAATACACATTAAACAAACAGGGTAGCAACTTAAAACTAGGTAGTTATCCCGACTTCAAGCTAGTTGGTGGTCCATCAACATCTACAAGCCAGAACATACAGATAATTAATGGACAAACCACACAAAAGTATTCTTACACATATACTTATGTGTTTCAGCCAAAAAGTGTAGGTAAATACACTATTGCAGGTGCAACAGTAACTGTTGATGGCAAGCAATACACATCAAATTCTGTGACTATCGAAGTTCAGAAAGATCCTGTTCAAACCAACTCTGGACGACGACAAAGCTACGATCCATTTGCAGATTTTTATAATCAAACCCAACCAGCCGCCACTACTACCCCAAAAGAAGTTACGGGTGAAGATCTATTTATAAGAGTTGTTACAGATAAAACAAATGTTTATAAAGGAGAGCCAATAAGCGCCGCCCTTAAAGTTTACACTAAGGTTAATTTATCAGGAATAAATGAAATTACATTTCCCGATTTTGATTCATTTTATGCAGAAGAGCTTGAAGCTGCAACTCAATTAAACTTTTCAAAAGAAACATATAATGGCCAAACCTATAATGTTGCCTTAATAAAAAGATATCTTCTTTACCCAAGATACTCGGGAAATATTGTAATTGAGTCATGCGAAGCAGAATGTGAGGTTCGTCAGCAGGTTTCGGGTGGAAATAACTTCTATAGCAATTTCTTTGGTTATTATGACAATGTAACTAAGACTGTTAAATCACCTGAAGTAAATATTAATGTAAAAAATCTACCACCGGCATCCGAAAGTTTTAGTGGAGCAATTGGTTCATTTTCAATAAAGATAACTCAATCGGAGGATACTGCAAATGTAAACGATGCGGTAACATTTAAGCTTACACTTACAGGTACAGGAAATTTTAACATGATTGAAACTCCAGAAATTATCTGGCCAAAAGAATTTGAAGTGTATGAACCGCTGACTACCGAGAACACAGATGTTTCAACAGCAGGTGTTAATGGCTCAAAAACATGGGAATATACAGTAATACCAAGGTACGCCGGAATCTTCCGTCTTGGCAAAATAAATTTTCAATATTTTGAATTAGCTAGTAAGCAATACAAAACAATTAGCACATCGGATATAACTCTGGCTGTAAGAAAAGATGCTAATGATAAGAATTTTGGAGAAACCGATTACAATTATTCACAAAAAAATGTTGAATATATAGGTGACGAAGATATTCGGTTTGTCAGAAATCGAGACATGCATCTTGTTAAAGACTATAAACCACTCGTTAGAAAAGGTTATTATTACCTACTTTTCATTTTACCACTCATTATTTTTGTCTCTATATCTGTAGTTCTAAGGAAGAAAATCAAAGAAAATGCAAACTATGCTTTGATGAAAGTAAAACATGCTGGCAAAACATCACGCAAAAGATTAAAACTAGCAAAGAAATTCATGCTTTTAAAGAACAAGCCAGAGTTTTACAAAGAAATAATCTCCGCATTATGGGGATATGCTGGCGATAGGTTCCGAGTGCCAGTGTCAGATTTAACAAAAGACAGAATTATTTCTGTATTTGCAGAAAATAATATAGAGGAAGAAATGACAAATAAGCTAATTAAACTTATCGAGAAGTGTGAGTTTGCCCACTTTGCTCCTGCCTCACCCGAAACAGAATTTGAGTATATTTATACAGAGGCTGTTGAAATTATTGAACAACTTGAACAAAAAATCAGATAAGATATGAAAAAGACAGTAATATTTTTGACAGTTATTTTTTGTTGGTTCGGGCTCAAAGCATCGGATCAAAAGATTATGCAAGATTCCGCATTAAACTATTATTTGGAATCAGACTTTAGCAATGCCTTGAGAATATATGAGAGTTTATACTCTCAAAATTATTCATCTGCTGACTTATTTTACAATCTGGGTAACTGCTA
>CAZOHR010000012.1:0-12089 GCA_964579045.1 uncultured Bacteroidales bacterium
ATTTTTATACATTTTGCAATGTTTTGTCCACCTTCTTTTTTCAGGGTTGCAACTACTTTCTTTGCCATGACTTAAATATTTATTTAATTTCTTTATGAACAGTTACTCTCTTCAAGATAGAATTGTATTTTCTTCTCTCCATTCTGTCAGGAGTGTTTTTTCTGTTTTTTACAGTAACATATCTTGATGTTCCCGGCATTCCTGATTCTTTATGCTCGGTGCATTCCAGTATTACCTGAATACGATTTCCTCTAGCTTTTTTTGCCATTTGTAATCCTCCTGACTATTAATTAATATAACCTTTTTCTTTAGCGTCTTTTAAAGCTTCTTTCAAACCTTTTTTCGATATGGTCTTAATACCTGAAGCTGACACTTTTAAAGTAATCCAGGTTTTTGTTTCTTCATCAAAAAAACGTTTGGTTGTTAAATTAACTTCAAAAGTTCTTTTAGTTCTGCGCTTTGAATGAGAAACGTTGTTCCCAACCATTGCTGTTTTTCCGGTAATTTGACAAGCTCTTGCCATAACAATCTATCTTTATTTTTTTAGGACTGCAAAAATCGTCATTTTTATTTTAATAGCAAAACATTTTTGCAATTTTTTTTATAAAAATCGTCATTTGGGTTATTAACAGCGTTTAAAGCGTTGATATTCATGCAAAAACAGAAATTTTTTGTTGAAAAGTTAATCTCGTGGTTTTTCCTTTTACTGAAAAATAAGATTAAAAACATACTTTTTACGTTATTATTCTCAAATATAATTTCTATTTTTACACTCATTATTTAATAATGTTAACCTTAAATTGTATTTTAATGGAAGATCAGAATTTTAATCCGAAATTGTCGGACACCAACCAGAAGGATATTGTTTGTTCAAACTGTGCGGCAAAGCTAGTTTTCGAGCCAGGTACAACTTCTCTTGCTTGTCCTTATTGTGGAACCTTAAACGAAATTGAAATTTCTCAGGAGTCTATCGATGAGATGGATTTTGACCAGTTTCTAAAAGATGCAGAGCATGGTAAAGATATAGAGGAAGTTTCTACTATCGCATGCGATGCGTGTGGCGCGGTAACTTCTCTTGACAAGAATGTTGTTTCTAGTGAGTGTCCATTCTGTGGAAATAAGTTGATCGTTAAAAATGAGAGTACAAGTAAACAGATTAAACCAAAATCATTACTTCCATTTAAGATTACTAGTAAAGATGCACTCGAGTCATTCAAAACATGGCTGAAGAAGTTATGGTTTGCACCTCCTGGCTTGAAGAAATATGCTTCGCAAGCCGAGAAAATTGCTGGTATGTACTTGCCTTACTGGACATATGATACCGATACATTCACAAATTACAAAGGCGAACGTGGCGATAACTATACTGTTGTTGAATCTTATACAGATGGAAACGGGAAAAATCAAACTCGCACAGTAACTAAAACTCGTTGGACAAGCGTTTATGGAAGTGTTAGTCTTTTCTTCGACGATGTCCTTGTTTTAGCAAGTAAATCATTACCTCAAGAGAAAACTGATAAACTCGAACCATGGGATTTGGAGAATCTAATTCCGTTTGATGAGAAATTCCTTTCAGGTTTCAGAACCGAAAGTTATGGTGTTAGTTTAAAAGATGGTTTTGGAACTGCAAAAGCGAAAATGGATCCACGTATTCGTCAGGCTGTTAATAAACAGATTGGTGGAGACCAGCAACGCATTAGTTTTTTACAAACTACATATTCAAAAATAACCTTTAAACACACTTTGTTACCTATATGGATTAGTGCATACCGATTCAATGATAAAGTTTACCGATTTATCGTTAATGGACGTACTGGTAAAGTTCAGGGCGAAAGACCATGGTGCTGGTGGAAAATTGCTCTTCTTGTTGTTGCAATACTTGGTGCTATTGGTGCTGCTATTTATTTTGGCGGACAGTAAAATTTGAAAATTAATTAAAATTATAAAATGAAAACAAATCTTTTAAACATTATGCTAATAGCATCTGTAGTTGTTCTATTTTCTGCATGTAATAACAAGCCTCCTAAAAAAGAGGAAGTTAAGGAAGTGGAATTAACTGAGATGCAAAAATTGGTGAATAATTATGCGGAGGTGGAACTTACTGCGGATTTAAGTCAGTTGTCTGATAGTACAAAACAGATGATTAAGAAACTTATCGAAGTTGCTGATATTATGGAAGAATTATTCTGGAAAGATGCTATTGGAGATAAAGAAACTTTTCTCAATTCTATCGAAGACCCAGATGCGAAAAAGTATGCTATGATTAATTATGGACCTTGGGACAGGCTTGATGGCAATAAGTCATTTGTCGAAACTTATGGAGAGAAACCTGCTGGAGCAAATTACTATCCACAGGATATTACTGCTGAAGAATTTGATGCTTTTGCTGACCCTAACAAGATGAGTTGGTACACTTTAATTCGCCGTGACGAAGAAGGTAAACTCAAATGCGTATGGTATCACGAAGAGTATGCCACAGAAATTGAACAAGCTGCAAAATTACTCGAAGAAGCTGCTGCATTATCTCAAGACGAAGGTTTTAAAAAATATCTCAATCTAAGAGCAGAAGCTTTACGTACTGATGATTATTTCGAAAGTGATATGGCCTGGATGGAAATGAAAGGCAATCCAGTTGACTTTGTTGTTGGCCCTATCGAGAGTTACGAAGATGGCTTTAAAGGAATAAAAGCATCGCATTCAGGACAGATTTTGGTTAAAGATCTTGTTTGGAGTGCAAACATTGAACGATTTAATAAAGTTTTACCTGATTTACAAGCAGGATTACCAGTTGATGCTAAATATAAAAAAGAATCAGCATCAAGTTCAGGTGATATGAACGTTTATTATGTGATTTACTATGGGGGCGACTGCAACTCAGGAAGCAAGAATATTGCAATCAACCTTCCAAACGATCCAAATGTTCAAGCTAAAATGGGCTCACGTAAATTGCAGTTAAAAAATGCAATGCAGGCAAAATTTGAAACTATTCTTGTTCCTATTGCTGAGATATTGATTGACGAGTCTCAGATGGAAAATATTAAATTCGAAGATGGATTTTTTCAGAATGTAATGTTCCACGAGGTTGCTCATGGTTTAGGAGTTAAGTTCGTTGTTGGTACAAAAAAATCAGTTCGCGAAGCCCTAGAAGATTATTATAGTCCACTCGAAGAAGCAAAAGCTGATATTGCTGGTTTGTACATGGTTACTCAATTGTATGAAATGGGCGAATTCCCTGAAAAAGATTTAATGGATAATTATGTTACTTTCCTTGCAGGTATTTTCCGTTCTGTACGTTTTGGCGTAGCTAGTTCGCATGGTAAAGCTAATATGCTCGAGTTTTATTATTTGCAGGAAAAAGGAGCTTTTACTCGTAATGCCGAAACTGGAAAATACAGTGTAAACTTCGACAAAATGAAAGCTGCTGTAGCATCATTAGTAAACGAAATTATTGTTATCCAAGGTAATGGCGACAAAGCTTCTGCAAAGAAATGGATTGATGAAAAGAGTAAGGTTGGTGAAGAATTACAGAAAGATCTTGATAAAATCGGCGAAGCTGGTATTCCTAAGGATATCGTCTTTAAACAAGGTGTAGATGTTCTTGGCCTATAGAATTGGCAGTTGGTGGCTTTGGCTCTTCTCCGCCGGCAGGTAGATCAGGGAGTACAGTTAAGCCATCGTGCAGTGATTAATGATAACTTAAAAGACACTCGGATAATTAAAGAAGAGCAGCGAAGAGTTGCTCTTCTTTTTGAGATAATATTATTTTTTATAATTTTGTTAAACTAAACAATTATTATGACAGCCGTGAACGAAATAAGATGGCAGCAAAGATTTGCAAATTTTGAGAAAGCTTTTCTGTTGCTTAAGGATTCAGTCGAAAATATTCAAAACCCATCTGATCTGGAAAAAGAAGGAATTATTCAAAGATTTGAGTTCACTCATGAGTTAGCTTGGAAGGTAATGAAAGATTTCTTGAGCTATAAAGGAATTATTGGCATAATAGACTCAAGAGATGCGACACGACATGCATTTCAGAATAATCTGATTAGTGATGGGCAAGTTTGGATGAATATGATTGAAAGTCGCAATATTACCGTTCATACATACGATAGTAAGATACTTCAGATTGAATACACCAAAATTCACTGTTCTTATTTTATGGCATTCGAGAATTTCTATACCAGCATGAAATCTTTTTTATAATGTTTGGAATACCATCAGATACATATCAACGAATTTGTAAAATTTTTGAAACTTTTTCTACTATCGAAAAAGTAATTATTTATGGCTCGCGTGCTCTAGGCACTTTTACACATGGCTCTGACATTGATTTATGTCTAATTGGAGAAGAAATCACGGATGATATTATTTTAGCTGTGAAGCTAGATATAGATTCTTTAAACACTCCATACTTTTTCGACATTTCAGTTTTTCATTTAGTATCGTCAGAACAATTGATTAATCATATTGATACTTATGGTCAGATTTTCTTCAGCAAAACAATTAAATAATTGATTCTTCAAATATGAAAGCAAAAATCTATTTTTCAAACGGAGTGATTTCGTTACTTATACTTACATTAATTGCTTTTTCCTGTTCGGATCCCAAAAACAATCAGGTGCAAGATGAAATAAAGAGTGAGGATTCAGAATTGTCGTTCGAAGCAGAAAAACAAAATATAAATAATCTACTCGACTCCTTTAATCTTGCAGCTGCAAATGCAGATTTTGATTTGTATTTTAGTTATTATGCCGATGATGCAGTCTTTATCGGAACAGATGCAACCGAAAATTGGTGTAAGGATAGTTTTATGGTCTGGGCAAAACCATTTTTTGATAGAGGAAGAGCTTGGGATTTTAAAGCTATTGAACGCACTGTGTATTTTGATGAAAGTGGCTCTGTGGCATGGTTCGACGAATTACTAGATACACAGATGAAAATTTGCAGAGGTTCGGGCGTTTTGGTAAAGATTGGAGATAATTGGAAAATTAAACAATATGTATTGTCGATGACAATTCCAAATAGTAAAACTGATGAGGTGGTGGAACTTAAATCTAGTGAAGAGGATGCTTTGATTGAGGATTTGAGAAATTGATAAGAATAATATCAAGCAGAATGTAAGAGCCACTATTTGTCACTCTTCATCTTTTTTAAAATCCTTATGAATCATTTCTGCAATTCGCTTAATGTAGTCGTTTACGCTTTCATCATCTTTTGACGATATATTCTCGACAGCATCTGCAAAACTGTCTATTAGAAAGTTGTAGCGGTCAAATTGTTTCTTTAAAACAGCTTCATCATCTGATTCCCAATAGCCACCTTCGTCGCTAAGTGTGAAGTCCTTTAAATACTTCTTACTCAAATGCTTTATCAGCTTTATAATAAACATGTGAGTCTCTATTCCCGCATATTGAGTTTTGGTAGAATTGTATTTAATGAACTTTTTATAATCCGATCTTTTCGAAAATCCGAATATCTTAAGATTTATAGGATTGGACATAATGCCATTAGACAAAAAACACATACTCACAGGTTCGCAATTTTTTGGACTAAACCAAATGCCATAAATCTCTTTCCGGTATTTGTCTTTACCAAAGTCTTCAATTGGCAATTCTGTCTCGAATATCTTATATTTTATTTTTATGCTTTCGCATATATTTTGCACTTCGTCGATAAGCTCTGGCAATAGCGCAGGGTCTTTTATCGAACCACTGTAATGAATTGATAATCCCATAGATAATGTTTTATAATTTTCCTGTTATATCATAAATTATATAACCACTTACCTCATGCACCAATAATGTCCAGTTGTTTAAGATTTCGGGTTTTGGTACAAATAAATCTGGCATAATCAGGCGCTTACCCGAATATCTGTCTGTTACATAAGTGTCGAATTCGAAACCTTGCTTTTTAAAACAGCCAGCTGCTCTTCTCATGTGAAAAGCCGATGTTATTAGCAAGAAGCTCGAATTGTTTGAACCTGGTTTCAGGATCCTAGCAGCTTCCACTGCATTTTCATAGGTGTTCTTTGATTGCGTTTCGATTATTATATCTTCTTCAGGTATCCCAAGTTTTATAATAAAATCTTTTAATATCTCAGATTCTTTATGTTGTTGATTAAATACCTCGCCAGAACCACCTGAGATAAAGATTTTTCCAATGCGTCCTTCGTTATATAATTCTAGCGCTTGCAATAAGCGATCTGATGATGATTTAAAGTTTATTCTATCATATTTCTCATCATAAGTCATCATGCCAGTGAGCACAATCCCATAATCATAATATTCCTTAATCTCTGATTTTTGTTTGGCTTCAGGCTCCCAAGCTCGCATAAATTCGTGAAATATAAACGGATTAGAAAAGAAAATCAACATCACAAATGCGATAATTCTTAAGTTTTTAGGCGTATTTTTCTCCTTTAGTATAAGCGAAATTGCAAATAGCACAATTATCCATATTGTTGGAGAAAATAGATATTGAAATATTTTTGACAAGTAAAAAAACATCTGTAATTGCTAAAAAATATATTTTAATCGAATCTTATTGTTAACTGAACAAAAATATTTATTTTTAGCGAAAATTGTTACTAAAACTAAAAATTAAAATATTGACATGGGAAAAACACAATTTGACTTAAATCCGCATGTTTTGGAAAGATTCTTAAAGAAACCTTCCAAAGAATTTACAAAGAAGGATATTATTGATTTTATTCTTGGTAATAGTATCGAAATGGTAAATTTCAGATATATTGCCGATGACGGTAGATTGAAAACATTGAATTTTGTTATTAATAGCTTAGAGCATCTCGATCAGATTCTTACAACTGGTGAAAGAGTTGATGGATCTAGTCTTTTTAAATTCATTGGCGCAGGCTCAAGCGATTTGTATGTGGTTCCTCGTTATAGCACTGCATTTGTAAATCCTTTTGAGGAAGTGCCAAGTCTCGACATTTTATGCTCATACTACAATAACGAAGGTAAACCACTTGAGTCTTCACCAGAATATATTCTGCGTAAAGCACATGAGGACTTTAAGAAAACTACTGGTTTTACGTTTAAAGCATTAGGCGAATTAGAATATTATATTATTTCTGATAAGGCCGAAAATAGACTCTTTCCAGCAGTGGACCAAAAGGGTTACCATGCATCGGATCCATTTGCAAACTTTGAATTTGTTCGTAAAGAAGCAATGCGTTTAATTGCGTCATGTGGCGGAAAGATAAAATACGGACATTCTGAAGTTGGCAATTTTACCGATGAAAAATATTATTACGAACAACAGGAAATAGAGTTTCTACCTTGTGAAGCCGAATCTGCTGTAGATCAAATGGTAATTGCTAAATGGATTTTGCGTAAGCTTTGTAATGATTATGAAATAAATGTAAGTTTTGCTCCTAAAATCACTGTTGGTAAAGCTGGTAGTGGCTTGCACATTCATATGATGCTCGATAAAGACGGCAAAAATATGATGGTAAAGGACGATAAACTTAGTCCCGATGCTCGTAAAATGATTGCCGGAATTCTCGACATGGCCGATGCTCTAACAGCATTTGGAAATACAATTCCTACCTCATATTTAAGACTTGTACCGCATCAGGAAGCACCAACAAATATTTGCTGGGGCGATCGCAACCGCAGTGTTCTCGTTCGTGTTCCTCTTGGCTGGACTGGCGATGTGAAGATGATTTATGATGCTAATCCACAAGATAAAACTCAGATGGATTTTGGTCAGAGCAAGCAAACTGTCGAAATCCGCAGCGGTGATGGTTCCGCAGATGTTTACCTATATATGGCAGCATTAATAGTTTCTGCGAAACATGGTCTTACCATGCCAAATGCGTTGGAATTAGCCGAAAAGCTTTATGTAAGTGTCAATATCTTTGCAGATGAAAATAAAGCTAAACTTGCAACATTAAAAGGATTGCCAGCATCGTGTTACGAATCTGCAAAAGCACTCGAAGCTAAGAGAGCAATGTTCGAAAAGGACGGTATTTTCCCTAAAGGTTTAATTGACAGTGTTGCAACTAAACTTAAAGCCTACAATGATGAGAAGATGAGCGAAGAACTATACGGCAAACATGACGAAATTTATAAACTAGTTTTGAAATATTTGCATTGCATGTAATAACATTGTATTTTATAGTAATAGCCTCCGAAGTCGGGGGCTATTTTTTGTTGTAACGATACTAATACCCGCCCCAATACTTCCTTAATACCCATTCGGCGGCAGCAAAAGCTAGGATAATAAAGAATATCCACATAAGGTCGGTAATCGTATGTAGTTTTTCGTTTGTGTAGGCAATATCTGTAACTACTGGGTTTTCTTTCAAGGTATTGGGGATTTGCATCATATCGGCTGGGTAAAATACTTTGCCCCCACTTAAATCAGCCATTTGATAAAGTACACTATGACCTGCGGTTGTTACCAAGGCTTCGAGATTTATCTTTTTAATCAGAAATTCTCCACTAGCTTGATACTCTTTGTTGTCGAATTTTGTCGATGCTGTATATTTGTAGGTTCCAGCTGGTAAACGGCCAATATCTTTACGATACGAATTGCCAAAGTTGCCGAAAATATACTTAAATTCTTTCTTGTCTTCGTTGGTTAAGGTGAGAACAATCTCTAAATTTGGTACCAACTCATAGGCCTCGTTAAAAAATGATGCATTTAAAATTACTGGCTCATTTTCGTTAAATACCTGTTTCGTATCAACTGTAAGTTTATCTTGTATCCTACGAACCATAAGGTATTGCACAATCCTATTTATAAGAGTAGTAAATCCTGTGTGCTCCGAATTGTATTTATAATCATCCATTCGCCAACGCCAAATACCTTCGCCTGTGATAAAGCCGTTTTTAGCGTTGTTTTGTTCCACAAATGCGATAAGTGGTTTCTGTGTTTTTACTCCATTTACAGATTGATAAAGCATTATTTTTGCATCCCCAAAAAACTTGTAGTCACCGAAAAACACCTTTAGTGGTGATAGGTTCTTGAAGAATACTGCCGCATCAACACCTGGATCAAAAGATAGAAATGAGGTGTTTGCCGCAGGAGTAGCATCATCTGTTTTGTTGCTTAAATTTGTAACTTCAAGCCCTGTACCAAGCGAGTTAAATGCTGGTAGCGATGTCGATGTACCTATTATATATAAAGCTGGAATGCCATTTTTATCAATTTCCGAAAACACATTGGTAGCTTTATTCTGAGTTGATGGTAGCTGATGAAGAATAACGAGATCGAAATCTTTTACATTTACTTTAAGATCATTGATATACTCAATGGTTAGTTCAAAATCGGGATTGTCTTTTAATGCAAATTTTATTGCGCCAAGGTCGGGATGAGGGGCGTTTGCCAAAAGTAAAATCTTGTTTCTGTTATCAATAATATTTACTATAAATGTAGAGTGATTATTTTCATAACTAATTTCGTTTTTTAAATGCTTAAGTTCAACTTCATATTGCTGAATACCAGTCTTGTCAGCTGGTAATTCTAATTCAATACTTGTTGATGTTGCATTTTCTGGTAGACTAAACTTTGCAGAATATAAAACTTTACTATTACGACGAATTATTATCTCTGACTCTTTTTCTGGACATTTCTCTGCATTGATAAAGACTTTTACAGGAAAACGATTACCCAAGAATGCTATCGGGTTGTGCATAATGTCTTTTAGAATCAAATCTTTTTGGGTAACAGTATCTCCCAATGCAATTGAATATACTGGAAAATTAATATTATTACCATAAGCTGGATTTACTCCACGATTATATATCCCATCGGTAGCAACTATAACGGCTCCAAGGTTCATACCCGAAAAACGAGAAATTACTTCAGGGAAAACTGATGAAATATCCGTCATTTCACCACTAAAATCAAGCACCGAGTCATTTGATGTGAATTCTGAGAACTGCAAGTAGCGAACATCATAACTACTTCGTAAATCGCTAAGCAATGCCTCAATATCTTTTTTGTACTGAGTTTTGTAATAGGTAGAATCTCTATTGAGGATCAGGGATTTTGAATTATCCTGTACAAAAACAACTACTGGTTTTTGTATTATTGTGCCAGTACTTTTAAAAACTGGATTAAGTAAAAGCAATAAAATTATAAAGACAAAGGCAAATCTCAAACCTGTCATCAAGTTTTTCTTCCACCTCTTTAAATCGACAAATAGTTTGTCTTTATAGTACAGCAAAAATGAAACAGTGGCTGCAATTAGTGCAGCCACTATTATTAGGTATGTAGGATATTCAAAATAAATTTCCAATTTGTGAATTATGTTAACATTGCACCGCAAACATTAATTACCTGTCCAGAAATGTAAGATGACATATCAGATCCGAGGAAAATCACCAAGTTTGCAACATCTTCAGGTTGACCTGCTCGTTTTAGAGGAATTTTTTCGGCCCACTCTTTTCTAGCTTCTTCGGGAATCGCTTTTGTCATTTCAGTTTCAATAAATCCTGGAGCAATAGCATTACAACGAATATTACGAGGGCCTAATTCTCTGGCCATAGATTTTGTGAAGCCAATGATACCAGCTTTGGAAGCAGAATAGTTTGCTTGTCCAGCGTTTCCAGAAATTCCAACAACTGAACTCATGTTAATAATGGATCCACTACGCTGTTTGAGCATAGTTTTCTGCACTGCTTTTGTTAGGTTGAAAACAGATTTTAGATTTACATTTATTACTAAATCCCATTGCTCTTCTGTCATTCTCATTAGTAATGTATCGCGAGTGATCCCTGCATTATTTACCAAAACATCAATTCTTTCAAACTCCGCAACTACTTCATCTACAGTCTGTGATGATGAATTAAGGTCTGCAGCATTTGAAACGAATCCTTTGGTTTTTACACCGATAGAATTTAGCTCGTTTTCAAGAGATACGAAGTTATCATCACGGCTTATATCTGTAAATGCAACCGATGCTCCTGCATTAGCACAAGCAATAGCAATTGATCTGCCGATGCCTCTAGCTGCACCGGTTATCAAAACAACTTTTCCTTCTAATAATTTCATAATTATTTTTTTTATTTGTGCAAAATTACAACAAATCAGTTGAATTAACAAAAGTTTCGGAAATGAAAGGAGTATCTGCAAATAATTAGGATTATTTTATCTATTGATTCAGTAAAAAAGCGTGTAATGCTCAAAAAATCGATTTTTGCTGTGGGAACAATCTAAAAACCAAAATATAATCTTACAAAGTCTTGTTCAACACGTCGAGACTGCGGATATAGTAAACATTATTTGGTATTTTTTTCCAATACTCAGAGAGTGATTCCCCAGAAATAATGTTCTTTGCAACAGGAAAGTTGTTTTCCATTGCATAACAATAATCATGGAACTTTGATTCTGATATTCCGTTGTTAAATTCTGTATAAACGATGTCTGGCTCAAACTTACCTTTCATCTCGTTTAATGAATGAACTGTAATTGGATTGAAAAAATAGTGAATTTTATAATTCTTCACTGCTGCAAGGAAATATATTAGGCTAAGTTTTATTGGAAAAATTGTTGTGTCAGATTGAAAAATGAGAATTTCTTTTGCAGGACGACCTGGCTTACGCTCTTTCTCTGCTGAAATGAGTGTTTTTACAAAAATCCTATTTAAAATATACTCCTCATAATATGGATCTATGCTTCGTGAAATCCAAAGTTTTTTCAGTTTCTCAATTAATGGCTCCAATATTCCGATGATAAATTCGTCATGGAGGAACTTCTCTAAATATAAATCGTACAGTTTCTCAAAACCATCAACATCTCTGTCAATTATTTTGAAAACCAACTCCAAAATATATGATGATGAATCGTTTAGATTAGTGATTTCTTTTATGCATAGCTCATCTAGCATGTTACCACTAAATTCTGCAATCTTACTTATCTTGTGACCAGAGTTTATCAAAAATGCTATCTGTAATAATCGTCGTAGGTTCTCATGGCTATAAATTCTTATATTGGTGTCGGTTCTCGCTGGATTAAGGAGATTAAACCTTCTTTCCCAAGCTCTTATAGTAGCCGCCTTTACAGAACTTAAAGCTTCAAGATCTTTTATGGTGTATGTCTCCTTTATCATAGGTACATTT
>CAZOHR010000012.1:12189-26606 GCA_964579045.1 uncultured Bacteroidales bacterium
ACTTAAAGCTTCAAGATCTTTTATGGTGTATGTCTCCTTTATCATAGGTACATTTTTATAAAAGGGTAAAAATCAGGATAAATTCAAATTTAAATTCCATTTTCATTACAAAGATATAATTAATTTAACATATGGAATAATTTTGAAAATATTTTTTTACGACATTTCTTATTTGTTAGTAATAATTTTTGAATTTATTTGAGAATTGTTAATTTAATAACATTGTTTATTCAATAACAATTATTATATTTGCACTATAAAGTGTTTTTAGAATGAAGGATTACATTGATTCGTTGAATAAGAGCATAGATAAGAAAGAAATTCTGCCATTGTTGCAAGATTTTCAAAATAGATTTGGGTATATTGACTCTGAATTTATTGAAAAACTGAGTGCTAAAGCGGGTATTCCTTCAGGTAAAATCTACAGTTTAGCATCATTCTACAATCAGTTTAGATTTAAGGAACCTGGCAAATATCACATAAAAATGTGCTCTGGTGCGGCTTGTCATGTTAACATAAAAGAGAATCTTATTGCCGAAATCTGTAAGCTGACTGGAATAAAAGAGAAAGAAACATCACTCGATGGTAAATATAGTTTAGAATTTATTCCATGCATGGGTGCTTGTTCAATTGGCCCAGTTATGGCAATAAATGAAGTCTATTACACAAATATAAAGATTAACGAATTAAAGAAACTAATACTGGATTTGGGCAAAAAATGAAATCTTTGAAAGAAAGAACATATAAGAAGCTGTTTCAAAAAGATCTTTTGTACGAAGATTCGGGATTCTATAAAGCTGGAATCAGTGTGCCTCATATATGGGTTGAAAGAAGTACTTGCAGCATAGTGGCTGGAATAGATGAAACAATTGTCTATCTAAAGAGATATTTTCAAGAATCGGGTGGCGATTATGTACTAATCGAAACTGCTTGCAAGGGTTTATGTTCATTCGATCCAGTTGTTAATATTCAGGTTCCGGGACGAGCCTTATTGTCTTTCAAGAATGTATATTACAATCAAATTGCATCTATTCTAGATTCAATATTAAACAATATGCTTCCTGACCGAAACCTTATTATCGGACAGTATTCTCATCCAGAACTGAATTCATGGCCAGATGTTATTGAAGTATCTCAGCACAAGTTCTTTAAAAATCAAACACGAAGTTTGCTTAAAAACTCTGGTTTTATACAACCGCTTTCAATAGAATCTTATTTAGAATATAATGGATATAGTGCTTTTGCAGGAATTATAACTACAAAAACTCGTGCCGAAGCTTGTGAACTAATCGTAAAAAGCGGACTTCGTGGGCGAGGAGGAGGAGGCTATTATACAGGTAAAAAGTGGAAAACAGCACTGGAAAATAGTTCTTACAAAAAGTATTTTATATGCAATGCCGATGAAAGTGATCCCGGTTCTTTTGCTGGACGTATGCTCATTGAGAGTAATCCTCACTTAGTAATTGAAGGTGTATTAATTGGAGCATATTCTATTAATGCTTCAGATGCTATTATTTATATTAGAAGCTCGTATACTCTTGCAATAGAAAGACTAGAGAAGGCTCTCGAACAAGCAACTGAGGCTGGTTTAGTAGGTGAAGATGTTTTTGGAAGCGGATTAAATATCAGAATTTCTATTTTTAAAGGGCCTGGAGCTTATGTTTGTGGCGAAGAAACAGCTCTTATCTCTTGTCTCGAAGGAAATCGTGGAACACCTCGTCCTAAACCTCCATATCCATGCGAATCGGGATTGTTTGGCTTTCCTACTATTGTTAATAATCTAGAAACTATTTGTAATGTCCCTATCATTATCCGTGAAGGTGTAGAAAAATTTAAACAATTAGGAAGAGAGAACTCATTTGGTACAAAACTTTACTCAGTAAGTGGAAAAGTTGATTATGCTGGCATTGTAGAAGTCGAGTCTGGGAAATCAGTAACCGAAATTCTTGCAATTACCCGCAATGACGATAATCCTTATCCAGTCAAAGCAGTTCATATTGGAGGACCCTCTGGCGGGTTTGTAAAACCTGATGATTTTGGTTTAGGATTGGACTTTAGTACTTTAAATAACACAAACTTTCTTTTTGGTTCGGGAAGTTTTCTCGTTCTCGATACTGCAAATTGTATTGTCGATGTAACTAAGTATTATATAAATTTCATTAATAAAGAAAGTTGCGGAAAGTGCATCCCTTGTCGTGAGGGGTCGCAGCGTTTGCTCGAAATCCTTACACGAATAACAGAGAAACCAAAAACAGGTCAGAAGTTCGAAACATTACTGCGCTTCAAGGGTGTTATTCAGATGGAAGAAATTTCGGCTGTGATGAAGGAAACTTCTTTATGCCGACTTGGGCAAAATGCTCCAAACTCTGTTTTGTCAGGTCTAAAGGCTTTTCGTCAAGAATACGAAGAACATATATATGAAAAAAAGTGTGCCTCATTTGTTTGCCGCAATCTAAAAGAGTATTCTGTTAATGCGGATACTTGTGTAGGCTGTGGAATATGTGCAAAACGCTGTCCTGCTGATGCAATTATTGGTTCGGCAAGGTCTGTTCACTTTATCGTTCAGGATCGTTGTATTAAATGTGGAAACTGTGAAATTGCCTGTAAATTTGATGCTATAAATGTTACGTAATCGCTATGGATTTTAATATTTCGGTAAATAGAAGCAATGTGAAGGTCACCAAAGGTGAAACAATTCTCTCTGTACTTAAACGAAACGGAGTGAGTGTTCCAACATTGTGCCACATGCCAGAGTTAAGTCCATCGGGTGCTTGCCGCTTATGCGTTGTAGAACTCCTAAATCAAAACAAACTAGTTCCTGCCTGTTCAACATTTGTCGCAGAAGGAATGGAAGTACTTACCCACTCAAAGAAAGTGCTTGCTGCTCGCAAGACATTAGTTGAATTGCTGCTTACCGATCATCCCGAGAATTGCTTGTATTGCGACAAAAACGGAAACTGCGAATTACAGGATTTAGCCGAAAATCTTAATATAAGGGAAAGAAGTTATATTGGATTCCCTTTAAATCAACATCTAAAAACTGATAGGTCGAGTCCTGATATTGTTCGTGATCAGTCTAAATGTATCTTGTGTGGACGATGCGTTCGAATTTGTGATGAGATTTTGGGTGTTTCAGCCATCGATCTTGTAAACAGAGGTAACGAGATGACGGTCGAAACTGTTTTTCAACGTGGTTTGTATTATTCTAATTGTGTGCACTGTGGTTTATGCATTACTGCCTGTCCTACTGGAGCAATTCTTGAGAAAACTAATCTTTCTCAGATTATTGAGAAAATCAATAATCCAGATAAAACTAGTGGCATAATTCTCTCTAATAGTACAATCGCCAGTTTGGCTGTATATTTTAATTTAAAGAAGTTTGATGAAGCAAGAAATTTTCTAGTTGCTGCTTTACACGATATTGGCTTTAAGTCTGTTTCAACTATTGGTTTTGGAAACGAAATTTTTATAAGTGAACAATCCAGCAAAGTAGTTGAAAGAACAAAAGAAAGAAGCTATCCAATGATTATTAGCGATTGTCCTGCAATACTCAAATATTTAAAAAGCGAAATGCCTGGACTTTATCCATACGTTAGTAAGGTACAATCACCACAACAGATTTTAGGGCAAACCTTAAAGATGGAACCAGAAAAAGCGGACATACTGATATTTTCGGCTCCATGTGTAGCACATAAATATGATGCAGCACAACAAACTAATCAAAAGAAAGGATCTGCCGACATAGATTATGTTATAAGTAGTCGTGAATTGCTAAAACTACTAAAAACTCACGGAATTGTTCTGCCTTATTTGCGCAAAGATACTCCCGACAAACCATCAAATTCTGACACTTCTGCTGCTGCTCTTTTCGAAACCAAAGGAGGTATCTCTGAAACAATTTTAAGGGAATTGTTTTTTAAATCTGGTGCTCAGAAATACCCTAAGAAAATCTTTGAGGTAAAAGCAGAAAAGGCATTTGTTGAGTATGAGTTTGAATTGAATGGAGTACCTTTTAAAATTGCATCTGTTCATGGAATTGAAACTCTAAAACAAAAGAAGAACGAGCTTATTAAAGGAGATTACCTGTTTATCGAAATCCGTTCTTGTTCAGCTGGCTGTATTAATGGCTGTGGTCAGATTCAATCAAAAGATTTCGAAAATGTAAAGAAAATTAAAAAAACGATCGCAGATTTTGACGAGACAAATATAAACGACACAGCAGGTAAGAATCCTTATGTAAAGGGATTTTACAAACAATCTGGAAAAGAAAGATTATTTGACTATGATTAAACTTAACGAGAAAAGGCCTTTGGTTTTTACCATTGAAGATAGGTGTAAAACCTGTTATACTTGTATTAGGGAGTGTCCAGCAAAGGCAATTAGTATGCAGAACGGGCAGGCAAATGTTATTGCCGAGCGTTGTATAGGATGTGGTAATTGTGTCAAAGTGTGTACCCGAAAAGCCAAAGACTTTATAAATGACCAAGATGAGGTTCTAAAATTACTTGATTCCAATACTGACTGCATTGCTTGTATAGCTCCAGCATTCCCGGCAGAATTTAAAGAGATAGAAGACTATAAAATACTTGTTGGGATGCTTCGAAAACTGGGATTCAGTAAAGTCATTGAGGTGTCTTTTGGTGCCGATTTAGTAGCTGAAAAGTATAGAGAACTTATTCAGCAAAACAATTCTCGAAAATTTATCTCAAGCGATTGTCCTGCAATAGTTTCATACATTACCAAATATCATCCTCACCTCACCCAAAATCTAGCTCCAGTCGTATCGCCACTTATGGCAATTGTTCAGGTGGTGCACAAAATCCATGGTGAGAATAATAAAATTGTTTTTATCGGACCTTGTATTGCAAAAAAGAATGAGTCGTCGGCGCCAGATTATGTTCTTACTTTTAAAGAAATTAGAAGCCTTTTTGATAGAAAATCTGTTTATGCAGATGACGTACAGCCATCAGAATTTGATCCTCCAAAAAGTGGTAGAGGTGCTGTTTTTCCCGTTAGCCGTGGAATTATCAATACCATTAATCTCCAAGAAAATCTTATTCAAGGAAATTTAATTGTTGCCGAAGGCCGTGAGAATTTTATCGAAGCTATCTCAGAATTTGATACAGGTTTAATCAATGACCATAATCTGGAGCTATTGTGTTGCGAAGGCTGCATTATGGGTCCTGGAATGTTTACCGATGGTAAGAGATTCGAAAATAAAGCTTATGTTACCCGCTATGTCCGCGAAAAACTAGATAATATAAATTGGTCGGAGTGGAATAATAATATGAATACTTTTAGTTCTCTAAATCTTAGCAGAGATTTCTCTCCTGATGATTGCAGAGTTAAAGTTCCTTCACAAAAGGAAATTGAAGAGATTTATATTGGCATGGGAAAAACAGAAAAGAAAGACAGATTAGATTGTCATGCCTGCGGATATAAATCATGCGAAGATCATGCAATTGCTGTACTTAGAGGCTTGGCCGAAATTGATATGTGCCTACCATATACTCTAGATAAACTGAAATCTATGGTGGCAGAACTAAATTCTAAGAACCTCAAACTCGAATCTGTACATCAGGCATTAAAACAAAGTGAAAAACTTGCTCACCTAGGTCAGTTGTCGGCAGGCATTGCGCATGAAATAAACAATCCTTTGGGTGTCGTGATTATGTATGCAAATATTCTTCTCGATGAAGTAAGCCCTGATAATGAATACTATGAAGATCTTAAGCTAATCTCGGAGCAGGCTCTACGATGCAAGAATATTGTAGGTGGATTATTAAATTTTGCACGTAAAAATAAAGTTAGCTTCAATTCTGCTAATATGATTACATTTCTTCAATCTTGTCTTAGAGCTGTAATAGTTCCTGCCGAGATCGAAGTTAAAGTGATAGATAATTTAGTAAATCCAACCACTGCAATTGATGAGGAACAAATGACTCAGGCAATAACCAATATTATTAAGAATGCTGTTGAAGCAATGGCAGATGGTGGTATCTTAACTGTATCAGCATCTAATGAAAATAATGATATAGTGATCAATATTTCTGATACAGGATTGGGTATCCCAGAGGAAAATATGGACAAGCTATTTACACCATTTTTTACTACCAAAGCAATTGGTAAAGGAACAGGTTTAGGATTGCCAACAAGCTATGGTATTATTAAAATGCACAAGGGAAAAGTAAATGTTAGCTCAAATGCTAATCCTGAGAAAGGAAAGACAGGTACGACGTTTACTATTCGTATTCCACAAATAACAGAATTAAATAATGAATAAACTAAATAAAACAATATTGATTGCTGAGGATGATTTCGATTATCTTTTTCAAGTTAAATTTCGTCTCGAAACTGTAGGGTTTGATGTAATTACAGCACTCACACAAAAAGATGCAGAATATCATATTGCTAATACTGCTTTTGATGCTGCGGTTTTCGATCTTATGATGGACAACGATGATACAGGTTTTGTATTGGCATATCTTGTAAAGAAGACCAGACCAGAAGTACCTGTAATAATAACAACTGCTGTTGCTGCCGAAACGGGGATGTCTTTTGATAACGAAAACACTTGGGTGAAAGCGGACCTATACCTCGAAAAAGGTGTTCAGGTCGAAAGATTGGGAGAAGAACTGAAACGATTGTTAGGAATTTAAATGGCGCCGTAATTTGTAATTTGTCCCGAAGAATAAAAAATCTACGATTTTTGTAATTCTTCGAGGATCCTCGATAAAATAAGAAATTGCATGCAATCTTATTTTGAGAGGGGGATAAAACAATAAATTGAAATTTCATGTAAATCATGTGCAATTTCTGTTTTATCGGGATAATTTGGAATTTGTAATTTGTAATTTGTGATTATAATTTTATGAACAAACTGAAAATACTAGTAGTTGATGATGAACTTGGAATCAGGTCAGGGATAAAGAGAATTCTCGATAGATTTGAGGTTGACTATCCATTTATGGATGAACCAATAAAATTTGATGTGTCTGAAGCAGAAACTGGCGAGCGGGCGATTGAATTATTGCAGACAGAGAAGTTTAATATTGTGTTGTTGGACAACAAATTACCTGGAATTCAGGGAGTGGAAGTGTTAGAATATATTAGTTCACACAATATCGACTCAAAAGTGGTGATGATTACCTCATATGCTTCGCTTGAACTAGCTGTTAAAGCTACAAAAGAAGGTGCGATTGACTTTGTTCCTAAACCATTCACTCCACAAGAACTAAAAGCATCCGTGGAGAATATTACCAAGCAATTGTTTTTGCGTGAGATGACAGCAAAACTTCAAAAAGAAGGTAAGCAAATCCGCTTTCAGTTTTTGTCCATGTTATCGCATGAACTAAAACATCCAGTAAATGCTGTAGAAGGTTATCTAAACATTATAAAGGATCAGCAATGTGGACAGAATATCAACGATTATCTACCTATGATAGACAGAGCTCTTGAAAGACTTAGTTCAATGCGTGGGATGATAATGGATATGCTCGATTTGACTAAAATAGAATCGCGTCAGGCAAAGAGGAATGTGCAGAAAGTCGATTTTTGTAATGTAGCACAAGTGTGTATGTCAACCTTGCAACCTTTGGCAATACAAAAAGATGTTAAGATGCATCTTAATTGTCCCGAGAATCTAGTTTTTGATTTCGACCACGAAGATTTGGAGATTGTACTTAATAATATCCTTTCAAATGCTGTAAAGTACAATAAACAAGGAGGAACAGTTGATTGTAATATCATAGAAACCGATGAAGCTATTGAAATTTCTGTGAGCGACACCGGAATTGGAATCGAAAAAGAAGACCATTTTAGGATATTTAACGAATTTGTCCGAGTAAAGAATGAGAATACAAAAAAGATAGCTGGAAGTGGTCTAGGACTTTCGATTGTGAAAAAGATCTTAGAACATTATAATGCCGTCACAAGTGTGGAAAGTGAAATCGGCAAAGGCACAACAGTGAAAATAAAAATTATCAAGAATTAATAATAAGACAGATAAAATTCTGTATCAAAATTAAGATTATGTTACCAGAAAAAACAATTGAAAGATTGAGTATGTATCGAAGAGTATTGCTGGCGCATCAAGAAAATGGGAGCGATTTCGTTTATTCTCATGAACTTGCCAGCATGCTTCATTTAACCTCTGTACAAGTGCGTAGAGATATTATGCTTATGGGTTACAGTGGTACTCAAAGAAAAGGCTATGCAATTCCAGATCTGATTGTGAAAATAAGCGAGATTATGGATGGAGAGAAAAGGGTTAATGCTGTAATTATTGGTATGGGGCATCTTGGAAAGGCTATAACCAACTATTTTAATGCAAAACGTAGTAAAATAGATATAGTAGCAGCATTCGACAATGATTCTACAAAAGTTGACCGTATAATTTCTGGCATAAAAAGCTATCATATCGATAGCCTTGAGATGATTCTTTCAGAAACTGATGCAAAGATTGCTATTCTTGCATTATCACCAAAGGGAGCTCAGGATGTTACTGATACTCTGGTTTTTGCCGGTGTTAAAGGAATACTCAATTTTACTTCGGTCCCTTTGCATGTGCCAGAAGAGGTGTATCTCGAAAACTACGATATGATTACCTCAGTGGAGAAGGTTGCATATTTTGTAAAAGAGGGAAGTAAGAGCAGTAAATAATTTAGAAGTAACATAGCATTGGTAAAATGTTGTAAGTTTGTGTTGCTAATTTGATAATAAAAAGGAATAAAAATAAACAAACGCTTAAAAGATTACTATATGAAAATTTCAATGATTGGAACAGGTTACGTGGGTTTGGTTTCGGGAACATGCTTTTCCGAAATGGGAATTATTACCTCATGTTTGGATATTGATATAAACAAAATTGAAAATCTTAGAAAAGGTATTATGCCTATTTGGGAGCCAGGCTTGGAAGAGATGGTTAAAAGAAATTACGAGAAAAAACGTCTTAGTTTTACAACTGATATGACCGAAAGTATTGCCGATGCTCAGGCTTGCTTTATTGCTGTGGGAACACCTCCAGATGAAGATGGAAGCGCCGATCTTCAGTATGTTCTATCGGTCGCACGTGAAATTGGTCGCAAAATGCAAAATTATATGGTGGTAATCACCAAAAGTACTGTGCCGATTGGAACTGCCGAAAAGGTAAGAGCAGCTGTTGCCGAGGAACTTGCAAAACGAAATTCCGATTTAAAATTCGATGTCGCTTCAAATCCTGAATTCCTAAAAGAAGGTGATGCTATTGATGATTGTTTGCATCCTGACAGAATAGTTGTTGGAACAGATTCCGAAAAAGCAAAAGAGATTATTGATAAACTGTATAAACCTTTTGTGTTAAATGGACATCCAATAATTTATATGGATATTCCTTCTGCTGAGCTTACAAAGTACGCTGCAAATGCTATGCTCGCAACAAAAATTTCATTTATGAACGATATCGCAAACTTCTGCGAGAAGGTGGGTGCAGATATTAACTCAGTGCGTCGTGGTATTGGTTCCGACAGAAGAATCGGCCAGTATTTTATATATGCAGGTACTGGTTATGGTGGATCTTGTTTCCCTAAAGATGTAAAAGCGTTGATTCGTACAGCTGATGAAAATAATTATTCACTCGAAATCTTAAAATCGGTAGAAGATGTAAACGATCGCCAAAAAGAAAGTCTTTTCCATAAAGCTATGAAGCATTTTAATGGGGATCTAAAGGGGAAAAAGTTTGCAATCTGGGGACTTTCATTCAAACCAAATACCGACGATATGCGCGAAGCTCCAGCTTTGGTTTTAATTGAGAAACTACTCGCTTGTGGTGCTGAGGTAATTGCTTATGATCCAGTTGCTATGCATGAGGCAAAACGCAAACTTGGAGATATAGTTACTTATGCTCACGATCCATATGTGGCTATTGAGGGCGCCGATGCTATGTTTCTTGTTACTGAATGGACAGAGTTTCGCGTTTTGAACTTTGATGTTCTCACAAAAATGAAATCAAAGGTAATTTTCGATGGTAGAAATATTTATGATCCTACAGAGCTACGACTCAAAGGATTCGCATATTATAGTATAGGACGAAAATAACAAAATATGGATAGCAAAATTGAGGTTACTATTTGTTTAGGGTCTTCGTGTTTTAGCCGAAAGAATCGTGATGTGGTGTCAGCTGTTCAAGAATTTCTTGTTGCTAAAAATTATAGCAGTCAGGTTACTCTTAAAGGTGGACATTGTTTTGGCAAATGCAGTGTTGGCCCAGTTATGATTGTTGACGAACAGGTCTTCTCGGATATCACTCCTCAGAAAGCTGTAGCAATAATCGAAGGTTTTATAATTAATAAGTCATAAACGGATTATGGAGTTAATACAAATCATAAAAGACAAATGTACCCTTTGTTATGCATGCGTTAGAGCTTGTCCTGTAAAAGCGATTACAGTTAAACATGCTTCCGAAGACTTGGTAATTAATAACGACCGTTGCATTGCTTGTGGTAACTGTTATGTTAATTGCGGACCAAATGCAATTGTATATAAAGAATCTATTATCGAAGTGTCACAAATGCTACATTCAGATAGTATTTGTGTTGCTATCGTCGATCCTTCAATTGCATCAGAATTTCCAGATATTCTCGATTATCGCAATTTTGTAGGTATGATTAGAGCTCTGGGTTTTGACTTTGTTAATGAAATCTCCTTTGGCGCCGACCTTATTGCTCAGAAATACAAAGCAACACTCGAAGATTTTAAAGGGAAATACTATATAAGTGCAAATTGTCCTCCAGTTTATCAATATATTGAAAAGTTTCATCCTAATATCGTTGATTCCCTGATAGGTCTCGATTCTCCAATGATTGCTACAGCCAAAGTAATGCGTCGAATCCACGGAGATGAGGCTCGTATTATTGCAATTACTCCTTGCATGGCTCATAAAAAGGAGATACTACGTTTTGAATCTCTAATAAATGAGGTGATTAGCTTCGAAGAGTTGAGAATCTTGTTTAAAGACAGTAATGTTTATGAAAATTCAGTAGAGTTTTCAGAATTCGATCAGCCTATCGGTCGTAAGGGTTCTTTATATCCAATCAGTACTGGTATTCTCGATGCTTCTGGTTTTAATTATACTCCTGGCGACGCGCGACTTATAACACGCGAAGGGCCTGAGATTTTTGCTCGTAACATAAATGATTTTGCAAATATCAGCGAAATAAAACATCACCTTAATATTTTCTACTGCCATGGCTGTAATATGGGGCCTTGCTCTACCAATAATATTTCATATCTACATAATCATGGCTTGGTGGTTGACTATACAATAAAACGACTTGCACTTATCGACGAGGATATATGGAATAAAAACATGCTGTTGTTTTCTGATATTGACTTTACCCGTACATTTAGTGTAGATGACCAAAGAATCCCTCAACCTCCTGATAAAAAGATTAAAGAAGTTTTAAAATTATTAGGCAAGGAATCGTATAACGAAATAGGATGTAAAAGCTGTGGCTACGAAAATTGCTACGAATTTGCTGCAGATGTGGGGAAAGGCCTTATGAAACCCGAAATGTGTATAAGTTTTACTCTTAAAAACAGACAGGATTTTATTAATAAGGTTACTGCCACAAATATAAAACTTGCCGAAACACGAAAAGCTCTCGAGGAATCTGAAGCAAAACTTCGTAGGGAGCACGAAGATGTTAAGGAGTCGATGACTCTTATCAAAGCAATAATGGAGAAAATTCCATCCGCTGTAATTATTGTTGATAGCAGTCTTAAAATTCTACAATCGAATCAAAAATTTATCGAACTTATTGGACCAGATGCAAGAGAGATAAATGAAATTATTCCTGGTCTTATTGGTGCCGACATTAAAACTTTGTTGCCTCACCAGGTTTATAATTTCTTCAGTTTTGTACTCAACAAAAGCGAATCTATTGACAATAAGGATATCGAGATAAATGATAAATTTGTGACACTCTCTGTATTCCCTATTCAAAACGAAAAGATTATCGGTGCGGTTTTTAAAAATCTATATCAACCCGAAGTTCGCAAAGAAGAGGTTATATCAAGAATTAACGATGTAATTGAAAAAAATCTTGGTATGGTTCAACAGATAGGATTTTTGTTGGGCGAAGGTGCTTCCGAAACTGAACGCATGCTTAACAGTATTATCACCTCATTCGAAAAAGACAATCAGAAAAAACTATAATGGTCGAAAATCTTTACATAGAAATAGATGCTAGGCAGATTAACCATCATGGTGAGAAGATTTGCGGCGATGTTTTTCTCAAAAAAAGAATTAAGGAAGATAAACGTATAATTATAGTTTTATCTGATGGTATGGGTCATGGTGTTAAAGCGAATGTCCTCGCTACGCTAACTTCTACAATGGCATTGAACTTTACTGTCGAACACCGAAAACCTGAGCGTATTGCCGAGATTATTATGAAAACTTTGCCAGTTTGCAGCGAAAGGCAGATTTCTTATGCTACATTTACTGTTATTGACCTCGAAATTGATGGAAAAGTTCATATTCTAGAGTATGATAATCCGCCAGCCATGGTTTTTCGTAATAATAAACCTCTGGCAATTACTCGAGAGGTTATTGAGATGAAAAATCCTAAACATCAGGGTAAGAAACTTGTATTTGCTAGCTTTTATCCCAAACTTTACGACCGTATAGTATTCTGTTCTGATGGAGTTGCTCAGTCTGGAATGGGAACCGATAAATATCCCTTTGGATGGGAAACATCATTTGTAGAGACATATATAAGTGGCGTTCTTGATAGTGGTGACGACCTCTCAGCAGGCAGACTTGCTGAGAAAGTTGTAAACAAAGCGGTTGCTCTAGACGCATACTCACCAAAAGACGATACTAGTTGTGTTTCGGTTTATTTCCGCGAGCCACGAAAATTACTGATAGTTACTGGTCCTCCGATTAATCGTTCTAGTGACCGTGAACTTGCCGAAATTGTACAAAATTACAATGGCAAAAAGATTATTTCTGGCGGTTCTACTACCGATCTTGTAGCTCGTGAACTAAGACTTAAGGTTACCGACTCTCTCGACTTTTTCGACAATGAGCTGCCACCCGTTTCGTATATGGAAGGCATCGACCTTGTTACCGAAGGAATTCTTACCCTTAATAAAGTGTGGAAAATACTCACTAATCTCAGCAATGACTACAAACCAGGCAAAGGGCCAGCCGATCAAATTGTAAAGCTTATTCTTGAGAGCGACCATATCGATATAATTGTTGGAACAAAAATAAATGAAGCTCATCAAGATCCTAACGTTCCTGTTGACCTCGAAATCCGTCGTACCATAGCTGGACGTATAGCCGATGTCCTCGAAAATAAATTACTTAAGCATATTTCGGTTCGACATATATAGCTGCAACTTTATTAATTCTTCCCACAATAAAACATTTTCTTTTTCTTTTCATAAAATTCATTAAATTTGCAATAACTCAATTATAAACTAAACAAATACTTAGGTCTATGCAAGCAGCTTATGGAGAAAAAGAATTAAATGCTTTATTGGATAAGGTTAAAGCTATAAATACTGATATTGGTGATTTTCAAAGTTTCACTTTTTCGGAGAAACTCGACTATGTTATTAAACTAAGCAATGGAAAAATCCGTTTTTCGGAGACCGAAATTATGGATGATATTACTGAAGGCTTAAACGAGCAAAAACTAACAACAATAGCATTTAGGTTTAATAAAGATCAGGCGCCTACAAAGCCTACTCGCCCAGACATTTTTAAATTCTTTGTACTTGCAATACTGTTCATTGTTCTAGCTTTTTGCATTGTTCAGATTGTTATTAAATTGACTGATGGTAGCAGTAAAACAGTTGAGGTCGAAACTTATGATGATGAGGTTACAGTTGACGATTCTGAAACTACTGAAGATGATGCCGAAACTACAGTCGAAGACTCTGAAAGTACTGATGCAACCATTTATTTAGTAATTTCGGAACCATATTTTGTAGATATTCAAGATGCTGATTATAAAATTAATTGTGAGATTTATAATTCATCATCAACAGTAACTTTTAAGGATGCAAAAATTAAAATTACTTATTATTCCGATGCCGAAGTGGAAATAGGAACAGAATACACTACTATTTACGAGACTTTTGAACAAGATAAAGATAAAACATTCGAATTAACCGTTGATAAATTCGACTATGCTTATTCTGTTGAACTACAAGTCGTTAGAGCCGATTCTTATTGATTATTTGATTCCGTCGTAAATCTACCATTCCATCATTATCTACTGCGAGAGTATATTTTATGGGTCAAGCAATATTTCTGGGGGAAGACAAAGAGTAGTAAACAACGATTAATCGAATTATGCGATGAATAATCGTCGTTGCGACGCGCGTAGGCCTTGGAAAAACGGCGAGCCAACTCGGGCCTTGTGAAC
>CAZOHR010000013.1:0-26378 GCA_964579045.1 uncultured Bacteroidales bacterium
AGGATTATCGCAACCCAAATCACATTAACGATAGTTCTGTTTATACTGGCTATGTTTATAATGTATCTAATGATACGGTTCCAGTAGAAAACGCAATTGTTCGTATTACAAAAGTAGTTAACAGATTTCCCAACCCCTTAGACACCCAAGAACGAAGTTTAAGCTTTTTTACGATAACGGATGAAAATGGCTATTTCGAGGCACATACTGTTTTTGACAACGTTCCTGCTCAAATGATAAAAGTAGGTGCTTATGGTATGACTGATACTTTGTTATGGGGACCAGAACTTGATGACGATAATCCTTTACATCAAAACCATTGTTATTACCTTCAAACTGTCCCCTACGGCACCGCAACCACCTTTCCCACTGACATCTCAATCTCCACCAACACTACTTGGGACATAGGCGACGACCGCTGGATGTCAGGAAATGTTACTGTTTTAAACGGAGCAACACTAACAATTAAATGCAATGTGTATTTCACTGCAGGCAAAGGAATTACTATTGCAACAGGAGGGCGACTAAATCTTAACGGTGGACAACTTAGCTCAGCCGGTAATGATTATCTGTGGAATGGTGTAACAGTAAACGGCAATGGTGCAGCTGCACAAACTGCTGCCAATCAGGGATATCTCTACATGTACAACCACGCTGTTATTTCAAATGCAAATTATGGGGTTAAAGTAAATAGTGGTGGCATTTGTCAAGTTTATCATGGCAGCTTTATTAACAACAAAAATTCAGTTTACTTTTATGCTTATACAAATACTGCCCCAAATCAAAATCTAAATTTATCTTCAATTCTTCATGCTGATTTTTACATTACCAGACCATTAAACAACGCACAAACTCCATTGTACTTTGCTTATTTGTCAAGTGTAAAAGACATTGAATTTACTACATGTAGTTTTACCAACAGCTCCGCAAATACTATACGTGCAAATTACCGATCAAAAGGGATACATGCAGTCTCCTCAACACCTGAGGTAAGCTCAACTTCTTTTAATGGTTTGTACTATGGTATTTACTGCTCTAGCGGAACGCCAAAAGTTTACAACAGTACTTTCGAGAACAATTTCCGTGGTATTTACACAGGCAACAGCACAAATGTTGACATAAATAACAATACTTTCGATGGCGCTTACACATTTCTTGGTGCCAAAAACGAGAGCATTCCCAACCCTCCACCTTACATTTACGAACCCTACTCCGTTTACATTGCCGGCGATGGCGTAAACAACACAGTTTACAAATTCGAAGATAATACTTTCGAAAACGGAAAAATTGGCTCTCTCTTTTACAACACCGGACCAAATGCCGTTCAAGCCAAACGAAACTCTTACACAAATATTACCGGTGCAACAAATGCTTGCGCTGCGGTGACTATTGGAAAAAATTCAAACTTTGTTTACCAAAGTATTCCAAATTATGGTCAGGTTGGTCTCGAATTCCGCTGCAACGATTTTGATACGTGTGCGTACTCACTCTCAATTATTGACGGCAATATGCGCAAATACCAAGGTGAGCAGGGAGCATCACAGGGAGGCGATTATGCTGGAAATGCTTTTGATCATGTAGGGACAAATACCGAAAGGGATTTTTATGTTGACCAGATTGTAGTTAGTAGTTTAAATATTCCGTTGTATGAGTATTATAGTCATTCGGATACTGTTCACAATTTACTGTACTTTACACAAGTAAAAGTATCTGAAGCCGGATTAGCTGTAGGCTATTCTGACTCACATTGTTCAACTGGTGATGGTGGTATTATAATGGGAATGTCTGTTGGCGAAGGAACTGAAATTATTGAGCAAACAGATACAGAAATTATGTTAATGGAGTTTGAGCTTGAGGATGTGACTGACAATGGCAACACCGATTTGTTACTTTCACAAACTGAAACAATGAATATCAATAACAGTATAAGCGTTTCTTCTCAGATAGCAACACTGGATGGTTATGTTTCCGATGAAGTTGCGATAACTTACATGCAAAACAATAATTGTAATCAATTTGCAAAAGCAAATGCACTACTTGAAAATAGTCCGTTACCTTTATCTGTTAGAGAAGAAATTGATAATCTAGATATTAATCCTACTTTAAAGCAAATTGTCAAGAACCAACAAAATGGCACCAATAATAGAGACCTAAAACATCTGGAAATTGCAGACTTGAAACAATACAGAGGATTAGTAATAAACGACATCGTTGTTTCTGCTAGTAATAATGATTCTGTTCCAGAAGAAAAACAGGAACTTAAACAATTTTTAAACAATGATGAAAACATTCAATCAAAATTTCATTTGTTTAATATTTACAGAAGTGAAGGTGATTTCCAAAATGCCAGAGCGACAATCAGTAAAATAAAACAAATTTATCAGGACAATTCTGAAGAATTTGACAATTATATTGATTTGTCAGAGCTTATTATAGATATTGAATCTGGTGTCGTCAGCCTTGAAGATGCAGTGGAAGAAAATAGTAGCTTACTAGTTGAAATTGCATCAGAAGAATCGCATCCAGGTCAAATTTCTGCTCAACTGTTATTAGCAGAGGCTGGAGTTGAAGAATATTTTGAATTGATTAAACTTCCTGAACCAATAATAGAAGTTAAATCTTTTAAACTAAATACAGATAATAGTAAACAAGAAGTGCAAAGTTTGAGCGATATTATTAATATCTATCCAAATCCATCAAGCGGAACGATTTACATTGAATATGCATTTTTGCAATTTGATGCTGCAAAAAGCATAAACATCTTTAATATGACTGGAAATTTGATTGAAAATATTCAGTTAACGCAAGCTGCTGGAATATATTCTTATGATGGAAAATTATCACCCGGAAATTATATTGTAAAAGTTGGAGAAAACTTTTCACAAATAATCACCGTTCAATAGTAAAAATTTATTAACTTGTGTAACATGGAAAACAACTCCATGTTACACTTAATTTTTAGTTATGAAAGTCAAAATTATTAATATTTTTCTTGCAATTTTCTGTTTTACAACTGCAACAGCACAGATTGCTTTTAATAAGAACTATCAAAATACTGATGGTAGCGGTAATTGGATAGTTTTTAATCTAATTGTTAATGACAGTTTATATGTTTTTAATGGAGGATATTCTGTATTAAATAGCGAATGTGATACATATTGGAGTAGAGGAACTTTCTTTCTTTCTTTAGATAGCCTTGGCCAGATTATTAATAAAAAACACTATTCAAGTTGTGACAAAAGCATTTATGAAGGTTCGAGAAATAGTATTGTCTTTAACTCAAATGAATCAATATTTTACTCATGTGGGGTGGTTTTTTATAACGATACAGCAATATCTTCTGATTATTTAGCCTATCTAAATCAAGACTTGGACACCCTTGCGTTCATTGAATATAATAAGGACACCGCTACAAAAAGAGTCTTTAGTTTATGCACCACTGACGACAATTGTTTGGTTTTAGCAGGTTCTGTTGACAGCTCTTATAATGAATTGGTTGGTCTTCCAGAAACCACATACTCAAAATCTTATTTATGTAAGCTTTCTACTCAAGGCGAAACGATATGGGCAAAATCATACTCATTTGCTGATGCCTCTGATGGTTGTTGGTCAACTTTTTTTCATGTTAAAAGTACTTACGATAAAGGCTATATTGTCACTGGAATAACCTCTGATTTTGGCAATTCACGTAATCTTATCCTCAAAACCGACAGCCTCGGCAACCAGCAATGGGTAAGATTTTATGGCAACGGTTCTTATGACAATCCAACGTTTTCGGACATTATTGCATCAAAAGATTCATGCTATATTGTTTGCGGCGCATATACTTATGGCGAAATCGGTGGTGGCTATTATCCTTACGATGCTTGGATATTAAAAATTGATAATGATGGAAATACAAAATGGGACAGAAAACACAGAGATTCAATTGTGTATGATGTGATTGCAAACGATTACTATGGATTCTATAGAGGAGTTGTAGAAAAAGACAACGGCGATTTGCTAACAGTATGTAACACTTATTCTGATGAAGATAGTGTTTTTATTGGACAAGGGTTTAGAATTAGATGTCTGGATAGTTTGGGAAATAGAAAATGGGATAAAGTAATTACAAGAGTCGGTAATCAGGGAGGTCCACTTTGGCCACAAAGCATACAACTAACCGAAGACAATGGCATTGCAGTTGGAGGTTGGGCAGAGATATACTATTTTAATGAACTCGAACAATGGGTAAGCGACCAGCGAATTTTCCTTGTAAAAACCGACAGCCTCGGCAACGACACTTTACTAAGCAATATCTCTCCTTACGAGGCAAAACCAATTACAGAGTTTAAGCTTATTTGTTATCCAAACCCTGCAAACAGCGAGTTTTTTGTTGATTTGCCGCAAGGTACTGAGGACGATGTACTGGAAATATACTCAACAAGTGGAGCTTTGGTACACGAACAAGAAGTTGGAACTTTTAATAACCATGTTGATATTTGTAATGTAAAACCGGGAATGTATTTAGTTAAGTTGAGGGGAAAGGGAGTGTTTGGGAAATTAATAATTGAATAATGGAAAAGGTTGGTCTCGAATTCCGCTGCAACACCTTTAACACCAATGCTTATTCGCTTTCTATAATAGACGGCAATATGCGCAAATACCAAGGTGAGCAGGGTGCAGCACAGGGTAGTGATTATGCAGGAAATGGTTTTGACCACATAGGAACAAATATTCATCGAGATTTTTATGTTGATACCGTGGTGGTAAGTAGCCTGAATATCAGTCAATACACTTATTATAGCCATTCTGATACAGCTCACATGATTGTTAAATTTACAAATAGCAAAGTCAATGAGGCAGGTAAAGCGTATTCGTTTGACTCTATTCATTGTGCTATATCTGGAGGCGGTGGAGGGATAATTTTAGGAATGTCTGTAAGCCAAGGAACCGAGATTGTTGAGCAGACAGATACTGAAATAATGTTAAAAGAATTTGAATTAGAAGAAGTAACGGACGATGGTAATACATATTTATTATTATCACAGGCAGAAACCATGAATAGCACTAATTCTGTTGCAGTTGCAGAAGAAATATCTGATTTGGATGGTTATATTTCAGACGAAGTTGCAATAACTTATATGCAGAACGACAATGGCAATCAGTTTGCAAAAGCTAATGCACTTTTAGAAAACAGTCCATTACCAGCATCAGTTCGCGATGAAATTGACAATATGGATATGAACCCAACATTGAAACATATTGTTAAAAATCAACAAAATGGTGTAAACAATCGAGATAAAAAGCAATCGGAAATTGCTGAACTAAAACAGTTCAGAGGTTTAGTTATTAATGAAATGGTCTATTCTACCATTAGCAATGATTCTGTGCCTGAAGAATCACAAGAATTGGAACAATTTTTATTAAACGATCAAAGCCTACAATCAAAAATGCATCTTGTTAATTTATACAGAAGCAAAAACGATAAAATTGATGCTCATGCAACATTAAATGGCATTAAGTTAATGCTTAGGGATTTGGATATTGAAAACTATAGCGAAATGGAGGATTATATTGATTTGCAAAATATAATAATTGATGTTGAGGCTCAAAGTTTGAGTATTGAAGACGCTATTGAAAGCAATTCAGAATTGTTGGTTTATATTGCTCAGAGTGAATCACATCCAGGCCAGGTTGCTGCGCAATTACTATTGGCGGAGGGTGGAATTGAAGAGTATTTTGAACTCATTAGATTACCTGAAACTCAGATTAATGTAAGATCTGCAAGAATAGAAAATAACATAATTGAATCAACAACTGACTATCAGGATATAATTAATGTTTATCCGAATCCAACGAATGGGACAATTTATGTAGAATATGCATTTCTTACATTTGATGCCAGCAAGTTCATTGAGATATATGGAATTAATGGAGTATTGATTGACAGAATTGATTTAAAACAATCCGCAGGGCTATTTTCATACAATAAATCACTCTCACCTGGCAATTATATAATTAAGGTGGGGAAAAATTATTCACAACAAATTACAGTTCAATAAAAAATTTTATTAACTTGTGCAACATGGGAATTATTCCCATGTTGCATGCATATATTTACTATGAAAAGAATTATTATAATATTAATAATTGTAACAGTGTTTCTGGACAATTTGCAGGCACAGGTTTTATTCAACAACAATTATCAAAATACTGATGGCAGTGAAAATTGGATATCCTCAGGAATGTTAGTAAAAGATCAATCATTTTACATGAATGGAGGATATTCTGTTATCAATGAAGACTGCAATTCATATTGGAGTAGAGGTATATTTTTGGTAAAAATAAATAATTTGGGAGAAATAGAGAACAAAGTTCACTATTCAAATTGCAACAAGAGTATTTATGAAGGATTTTCAAACAGTTTTATTCAATTTGATAATAACTTTGCATCGTGTGGAATGCATGATTACAATGGTACTAATTTCACATCTGTTTACATGTTGAAGTTTAATGAAAATCTTGATACTATTTCATACAATGAATTTAAGATAGATACAACATCGAAGCGAATTTGGGATTTAATCAGAACAAACGATAATGGGTTTGCGCTAATTGGAGCTATTGATACAACACATAGCGAAACAAGCGCAACTTCTACATTTGTTGAAGCCCTTTTATTCAAGACAAATGATATCGGAGATGTATTATGGGAAAAAAAGTACAGATTTTATGAAATAGAGAACTATTGTTATTCTTTTGGATTGCAGTTAGTTCAAGCCTATGATTCTGGTTATGTTATTTCAGGAGTTGTCAGAGATGTAAATACAACAATGAAAAACTTCATCCTCAAAACCGACAGCCTCGGCAACCAGCAATGGGTAAGATTTTACGGCAACGGAAGTTACGACAACCCTTCATTTTCCGAAATAATTGCTACAAAAGACTCATGCTATGTAGTTTGCGGGGCATATACTTATGGCGAAATCGGTGGTGGCTATTATCCTTACGATGCTTGGATATTAAAAATTGATAATGATGGAAATACAAAATGGGACAGAAAACACAGAGATTCAATTGTGTATGATGTGATTGCAAACGATTACTATGGATTCTATAGAGGAGTTGTAGAAAAAGACAACGGCGATTTGCTAACAGTATGTAACACTTATTCTGATGAAGATAGTGTTTTTATTGGACAAGGGTTTAGAATTAGATGTCTGGATAGTTTGGGAAATAGAAAATGGGATAAAGTAATTACAAGAGTCGGTAATCAGGGAGGTCCACTTTGGCCACAAAGCATACAACTAACCGAAGACAATGGCATTGCAGTTGGAGGTTGGGCAGAAATATACTATTTTAATGAACTCGAACAATGGGTCAGCGACCAGCGAATTTTCTTAGTTAAAACCGACAGCCTAGGCAACGACACATTAATAAGCAATATTTCTCCTTACGAGACAAAGCCAATTACAGAGTTTAAGCTTATCTGTTATCCAAACCCGGCAAGCAGCGAATTTTTTATTGATTTGCCGCAAGGTACTGAGGACGATGTAATGGAAATATACTCGACAAGTGGGGCATTGGTGCACGAACAAACTATTGGCAATTTTAATAACCGTGTTGATATTTGTAATGTAAAACCGGGAATGTATTTGGTGAAGCTGAGGGGGAATGGAGTGTTTGGGAAAATAATAATTGAATGAAATAAATAAGTTCCAATGGCATACTGCTAAGATTCAGAATTTAGCTGCACTGTTCCACTGACTCGACTGGCTTATAAGTGAAGATTAAAACGTTTGAATATTAAATTTTCGTAACTTATCTACGAGGCCACTTTTTCCTACAAACACATCACCCAAAGTGCTTCAATACCTGTTGTAGATCTTAGGCTATCAAGTTCTGAATAGGCAATTGATGAGTCGGAGTATCCCTTTACTGTAACTCTGTACCAGCCGTCGGTAAGCGGAAGGATTTGAGATGGCAGGCCAAAAGCAACAAGTTTCTTTTGTAAATTATCGGCATTTTCGGAACTTGAAAAACAACCAGCAATTACATATACTGTTGCATTCTGCAATGTTACAACTTTAGAAGTAGAATTATCTTCAACCTGTTTAGCTTCAACAGTTTCTACTTCTACGGCAACTTTATTATCAGTTTCTGCAATTTTCTCATCGCTAGCTTTTATGGTATTACTATCTTTTCCGACAATAACTTCAACTGGATTTATATTTGCATATCCATTATTTTCTTGTTTGGTGTCGAACCAGCCAAACTGTATCGAAACAACAACAAGACCAGTTATAACAGCAGCAGTCGAAAGAGTATAAACAAGAGATCTGCGTGACTTTGCAGGTTTATTTGCTTTTGCTTCTTTGGTTTTTGACAGAGTTTGCGGTTTTTGTATTTCTATAAAAGCAGAAGCTGGTTTAAGCATCGGAAAATTAAAACTGCTTAATCCAAATGATGACTCGAGCAAGTTAAGTCCTTCTATTGGCGTAAAGACCAAAGAACCTTCCTGTCGAGTGAATTTACCAAGTTTATCAAAAGTTAAGGACTGACCGTTTTTAAGTGAATTATTAATCTCATTTACAAACAAAGAAACATATTCACCAGCAGTTTCCCAGCTCACATTGCGGCTACGGCAAATATAATCGGCCAGAAGTCCATCATTGTTATTCAAATTTTCATTGAAAGCTAATTTTCTTGTAGGAGGACAGAATTCTTGAGTGCGCAAATCAATTTTAGCTTCGGAATAATTGGTAACAAATCCACCGAAATCAGGTATGATTACGCAATCTTTGTCCTTAAGTAATTGATACACATCGTTATACAGATTCATCCCTTTGAAAATTTTATTTTGTAAAGATAACGAATTTTTGAGAATAAAAAAGAAAAAAACAAGTAAAAATAATTCGTTTTATGGCGAACTTCTGAACTAGATTACAATTCCACAATGATAATCTCCACTCTTCGGTTCTGGCTTCGACCTTCTTCTGTATCATTTTCGGCAATAGGGACTTTGTTACCAAATCCACGGTATTTCATCCTAGATTTTTGAACACCTTTAGAAATTAAATAGTCATATACCGCTTGTGCCCTTTTGATTGAAAGACTTTTATTATAAGATTCTGATCCCACATTATCAGTATGACCTCTGATTTCAATTCTGAGACTAGGTTTTTCAAGTAATATTACGCTCAGCCTGTCAAGTTCTGTAAAAGAAACTGTAAGTAAATCTGATGAATTAAACTCAAAAAATATCCTATTTAAATTAAATTTACTGCCAACACCAGCGTTATCGAAAGCACTTCTCGAGATTTCTGATTCTTTAACATTTGTGAAAAGCGAGCTATTGGGATTATTTCCATAGTTATTCAAAGAATCTTTACTGTTATTATTTCCATTCGATCCATTATTTCCCTGATTTCCGTTATCTGACAAGTTATTATTACCGTTATTCCCATTATTACCATTATTATTACCATTGTTTTGATTCTCCCCATTACTTGCAAGGGAATTATAACCAGTTTCGGGGTCGTAATCATCTGCTAACCAATCAGTGCCAAAAGACAGATCGTTAATACATCCGCACTCAAAGGTATTTTCAATTTCGAAAACTCTTACATCATCAATATAATAATAAGCATAGAAAAAAGCTGAATCTGTTTCTGGTAAATTGTGTCGTATAAACTTTGTTTTACTATTATCCCAAAAGTTACCAATAGTAAGAAATTCTTCGTCACCACGTGCACGATAGACTCCACACATCTCCTGCCAGTAATCTATATTATCCATAATATGCCCAGGTTTATTTATCACTTGCGGAATCTGAATAATAAGTCCTGCATCTTTTGTTCCGATAGGTTCAGAAGTGACAGTTATACCAAGTGCGTCGACGGCAAACATAGATTTGGAAGCATTAGCATAAAATAATTTTACACAATAAATCTTATTTCTTGATAGTGGCTCGGTTAATCTAGTTTGAATATATTCTCTTGAAACCCCTTCGTAAACTTTAATTGAATCGTCAAATTTTTCGCGTAGAATAATCCCAGCATAAGCTGCGCCGTCTGAAGGATACATATTACCAGCGAAATTTATTGGCACTCCTGCATCTCCAGTACTACAAATATGAAGTAAGTCGGGTGTGCCCTTATTTGGGTTTATCCAGCCTGGGAACGGCTTTCCAATTGGAAGTGTAGTGAAAGAAATCGGGCATGACCAAGCATTTTCAAAGCTATGGTTTACAACCAAATTCTGAGATTTTGCCTCAACAATTACAAACAACAACAAGAGAATTGTAAATGATATTTTCATTATCCCGATTTTCTATGTAAACTGTAAAATTATAAAAATAGTATAAACTATTTGTGGTTTTTCTTTTTAATTTTCCAGTTTCTAGGATTAAATATTTTTGGAGTTCGTGGAAAAATCTGACTCATTCTAATCAAACGGTCATAAGTTTTAATATGTCTTTCCTTTTTTGAAGTGTAGATATCCTTTATATTAATAAGAATACCTGTCTCTTCTACTCCACCAAATTCATCATTTTCGACAGTTCCAAATGTTAGCATCGATGGTGATAAGTTCATATATGCATTTACCAATGGTGGAATCTTTTCGTTCACATCTCTAACCAGAGAATTCAATGTTTTAAAATCATCGTTATAGTTATCTGTGCGAAACAACTGGATATTTTTCTCGTACTGGAAGTCAATTGGATTCTTTGGTACGACGAGCCTAGTGGTATCTGGAAAATAAATATTTAAGAAAGTAAGAATATAATTGCGTGCATTAAGATCAAGATGCTTGTACATTGTAACTTTCCCAAAGAAATATTTCATTTCTGGATATTCCACAATCAAAGCACCTAGGCCGTCCCACAAATTATCTAGAGCAAACATCCCTTTACGGGAATTGCGACCATATTGATAATTTGGTTGAACAAAAGAACGTCCAAGTTCAATAGTATAAGGTAGATAATCTTTTAGAAATTCTTCAGAAAAATCGAATAAGTGAGAAGTGGCAAGTTTGAGTTCTGGATCATCTAGTACCGACTCGCCAAGAATAAATCTATAACCTCCAATAATTTCATTTTCATCAGGATCCCACACAATAAGTTGGAAATAAGGATCTTCGGCGGTATCAAAATCGTCAACATCAATTTCTCTACCCGTTCCACCACCAGCCATTCTAAAGGTAATCTCACGCAATCTGCCCAATTCCCTCATCAAATTAGGGGAATCTTTATGACTAAATACATAAATCTCAGTATTGCCGTAATTCGACTTACGCAATAACTTCTCCTTAGTCAGTTCAGATAGCAACAGTTCCTTTTTTACCGGAGGAATTACCGGATTCATGATGGTCATCCAACTTTTTTTAATCGTTTTCCTTCTGCAAAACTACAAAATAATTATTCACTAATCTTTATTTTTAAGCGAATATGTCAAATCACGTAAATATTCTGCCCAATCGGAGGTATTTTTAGATTTATCAAATAAGCTATTCGAAACAGGCTTTCCAAATGTAAGACTAATGGTTTTACCTTTTTGTTTTATCATTTCATCAACAAGATATAGCATCTCAATGTTCACCTTTATTCCAAAAAACTTTCGCAGATTAGATAAATTGTAAAAGAACCTAGAATTATTTCCGTCAATATAAACAGGAACAATATCCCTATTATACTCTATGGATTTACTGATAAAACTCTTTTGCCATTTTAAATCAATTATCTTTCCCTTAATTTTTCGTGACACAAGTCCGGCTGGAAAATATAGCAATTGTCGGTTAGAACTATATGCTTCATTAATTCTATTAAGACCTTCGCGCGACTGACTTCCATGCTTATTTATTGGAACAAACAGACCAGATAAGGGTGTTAAAACCATTAAAATATCATTAACAACAAAAGTAAAATCAGAAAATTTCTCGCTTATAACTTTCATCAGAACTATACTTTCGAGTCCTCCTAATGGATGATTTGCAGCAAAAACAAACCTCCCAGATTTTGGAACATTCTCAAATCCTTTTACTTCAATCTTTAAATCCATGTATTTAATTACAGAATCAACAAAGTCGAGATTGTAATTTTCCCGATTTGCCTCCATAAAACTGTTAACCTCATCTTGATGAACTATTCGTTTCAGATATCTGATTAAAAATCGAGGCAATTTCTTCGCTAATGCAGGATTCTTTGCCTTCAAAATCCCCTCAACGTCAACTTTAAGTATTTCACTATCAGACATAAAACCAATTGTTAATTTCTGCAAAAATAAAAAATATTTTCAAAAACAACAAACATCTGATTATCAACACATTAGACATTTACGCCTTAAAAGTTATCAACAATGTGTAGAAATATGTAGTATTGTGTCTCGTTGTGTAGTGTAATAGTTGTAGTTTTACACCACAATCAAAAAAGCGTTTTATGTTTGTAGGTGAGTATATTGCAAAACTTGATACCAAAGGAAGAGTAATCTTTCCGGCTCCTTTAAAGAGGCAGATACCGGAAGCTGAAATTCAGCAAGCCTTTGTAGTAAAGAGAGATATTTATGAAAAATGCCTTCTGCTATATCCGATGAGCGAGTGGCAATACCAAACTGCGATTCTGAAGAAGAAACTAAATCCTTTTAATAAAAAGCATGCAGAATTTCTTCGTGAATACTACCGTGGCACTGCAGAAATCATGTTTGATGGTAGTTTCCGTTTGCTTATTCCAAAAAGACTTCTGGAGTTTGTTAATGTGGACAAGGACTTGGTATTTGCTGGTCAAGAAGGGAAAATTGAGATTTGGGCAAAAGAAGTTTACGAATCGAAACAGTCTGGCAACGAAGACTTTGCGAATTTGGCAAATGAGATATTAGGCGGAGATTTCGGATTTTATAATCAGGATTAACATTATGTATCACAACCCGGTGTTATTAAAAGAAAGTATTGAAGGACTTAACATAAACCCAGATGGGATTTATGTTGATGTAACTTTTGGTGGAGGCGGGCACTCTGCTGAGATTCTTCGTCATCTTTCTCCAAAGGGCCGGTTGATTGCCACTGACCAAGATAAAGACTCTCACAAAAACGCTTTTAAAGACGAGAGATTTAAGCTTATCTTTGGTAATTTCAGGTATTTGCAAAATTATCTGGAATATATTGGGATAGAAAAAGTTGATGGGATACTTGCCGACTTTGGAGTATCGTCTCACCAATTTGATGTTGCAGCCCGCGGTTTCTCGTTCAGACTTGGTGGAAATCTCGATATGAGAATGAATCCAGAACAGTCGAACACAGCAGCCGATATCCTAAACACATTTGATGAAGAAAAGCTTTATTTCATTTTTAAAAAATATTGCGATATAACAAATCCAGGAAGGCTAGTTCCATTAATTACTGGCTTTCGTAACGAAAACAAGTTTAGCAATATTGAAGAATTTGTAAATGTAATAAGCCCTGCATTGCCACAAAGTGGGGATTACAAATATCTGGCGCAAGTTTTTCAGGCATTGCGAATTGCAGTAAATGACGAAATGGGAGCACTAATTGAATTTCTCGATTCATGTCCTCAACTAATTAATAAAGGTGGCAGAATTTCATTTATTTCATATCATTCACTCGAAGACAAGCCGGTTAAGAACCTTATAAAAATCGGAAACACAGCAGGCAAATCGGAAACAGATATTTTCGGCAGATCTTTTCTTCCCTTCAAGGAAGTGAACAGACATGTAATTATTCCTTCAGAGCAAGAGATTTCGGAAAATCCGCGAGCTAAATCGGCAAAACTTAGAATAGCGGAAAAATTATGAAAAACCAGAAAGACAAATCGGCACAATCAATAAAGGCTACTTTTCGTGGTCTAGTGAACGGCTCTATTGTTGCATCTGATTTGGTTCGCAAGCAAATTCCTTTTATTTCGGTAATCTTTGTTCTCGGATTAATATATATCGCAAATCGCTATCATGCCGAGAGTGTTTTTCGTGAAACTGAAAAAACAAAAAAAGAAATTGAAGACCTAAGAGCTGAGAAAATCGAAGTTCAATCCAACCTAATGACTAGTAGTAGAAGAGATAAAGTTTTGAATCTTCTAACTGAAAAAGGTTCTACCTTGAAAGAATCGAATATGCCTCCTCAAAAAATCACCTATTACATTTCTGAATGAGCGAAAGAACCAACATATTGGTGAAATTCAATTTACTATACATTGCTATGGTAGTCTTCGGTATGTTCGTGATAGGCAAGATTATATATTTTCAGTTCTTCTACGACAAAGCATTAATTGATGAAGCACTAAAATCAACAAGAGTTTATACTACCATCGAACCCACACGAGGAGACATTTACTCTAGCGATGGAAAACTACTTGCCACATCAGTTGCATATTTCGAAGCTGGTTTTGACCCTAATTGCGATGCAATCACACAAGAGGTTTTTGACGAAAATATTGATTCTCTGACATTATGTCTTTCACAGCTATTCCCAGATAAGAGTCAAGATAAGTTCAGAAAAGAAATTATCAAAGCTCGTGATGATGGTTCGAGATACTATCGCTTCAGCTTTGGAATTAACTACCTTGATTTCAAATCGTTGCAGAATTTCCCATTGATAAGAAAAGGGAGAACGAAAGGCGGTTTTGTATATCAGAAAACCTATCAACGCGAGAAACCATTTAGTGAACTGGCCAGAAGAACTATTGGAACAGAACCAGCTCCTGGCAGAAAAGGAGTCGGGCTTGAGGACGCTTTTGATTCTGACTTACGAGGGATCGAAGGTCATACCGTTAAAGAAAGAATTCCAGGTAATATGTGGATGCCGGTAGAAGATGCCGAATATATTGAGCCTAAAGATGGTTATGACTTGATTTCAACTATTGATATCGGTTTACAGGATGTTGCGGAAACAGCACTCGAAAAGCAAATGCGCAAACACGATGCAGAATTTGGCACAGTAGTTTTGATGGAAGTTAAGACTGGGAAAGTTTTAGCAATAGCAAATTTAAAAAAGCATCCTGATGGATACTATTTTGAAGAAACAAATTTTGCAGTTGGTCATGCTTCCGACCCAGGTTCTACTTTTAAACTAGCATCAGTTATTGTTGCCCTCGAAGATGGATATATTAGCCCCGATGACTCTGTCGAAACAGGAAACGGAATTACATACTACTATGGAAAAAAGATGAAAGATTCGCATGATGGCGGTTATGGAACAATAACTGTGCAACGTGCATTTGAATTATCATCAAATGTGGGAATTTCGAAAATCATCGATAAAAACTACAAATATCAGCCCAGCAAATATATTGACGGACTAAAAAGATTACACCTAAATGAACCTCTTAATGTAGCAATTAGAGGTGAGGCAACGCCAATTATTCATGCTCCACAGGATAAAGAATGGTCGGGTTTGTCACTTACTCAAATGTCGATTGGCTACGAAATCCAAATCACTCCACTTCAAATACTAGCATTATACAATGCTATTGCAAACAACGGAGTTATGGTTCGTCCAATATTTGCAGAGGCGCTATCATATCATGGCAAAATCATCAAAGAATTTGAAACCGAAGTAATAGATCAACAAATTTGTTCAAAAAAGACTCTTACCATAGTAAAGCGTATGATGGAAGGAGTTGTTGAAGAAGGTACAGCAACAAATATTAAAAGTAAGAACTACAAAATAGCAGGCAAAACAGGTACTGCTCAGATGCAATATGGCAACGACACTTTGGGCATTGAATATCACGCTTCATTTGTTGGATATTTCCCTGCTGAAGATCCCGAATACTCGTGTATTGTATCCATTTATAAACCAAGGCAGAATGGATTTTATGGTAATGTTGTGGCAGGACCAGTTTTCAAAGAAATCTCTGATAAAATTTACGCAACCAATCCGAAATACCACACATTCACCTCCACATTTGCAATCTCAAAAAGCGTTCCTTCTGCTAAAAAAGGGAATAAAGCAGAAACTGAAACAGTTTACAGATTCTTACAGGTAAGTACAAACATTGATAAAGTCGGTCAAACAGATTGGATATCGCCTCAAATTACAGAACACAAAATTACTTACAATCCAGTAAATTTTAGCGATAAAACACAGATTCCAAATGTAATAAATATGGGTTTAAAGGATGCAATAGTTGTACTCGAGTCTATTGGATTAACAGTACATGTATCAGGACGAGGAAAAGTAGAAAGACAGGTTCCTGCACCCGGAGGTAGATTTAGCAAAGGTGATATAATAACTTTATTTCTTGGAGAATGAATATAAAGAATTACATAAAAAACATTGAGGCCATAAGCAGCTTAAGCGGTAACGACGGAGAATTTGTCAATATTGTTCAAGATTCACGCAAAGTTGTTGCTGGCGATCTGTTCGTTGCAATTCCTGGTACTTTATCTGATGGACACAAATACATCTCACAAGTGGTAGACAATGGCGCAAAAGTTATTATCTGCGAACAAATGCCCGAAAAAACTTCTGAAAATGTATTTTATGTTTGCGTTAAGTCATCTTCCAAAGCGCTTGGAATTTTGGCATCAGCATATTATGGCAATCCTTCATCAAAGCTTAAGCTCATTGGCGTAACAGGAACAAATGGAAAAACTACTATTGCTAGCACTCTTTTTAATCTAGTTAGAGAACTAGGCTATAAAGCTGGACTTATTTCGACAATAGAGGTAATAATTGAAAAGAAAGCTATTCCAGCAACACATACGACTCCTGACCAATTGAATCTTAATAAGTTTTTGTCAGAAATGGTTGACGAAGGCTGCGATTACTGCTTTATGGAGGTCAGTTCTCACTCTGTAATACAAAACAGAATTGCCGGACTAGAATTCACAGGTGGAATTTTTACAAACATCACTCACGACCATCTCGATTTTCATGTCACCTTCAAAGAATATATCAGAGCCAAACAAATGTTCTTCGACATGTTGCCAGCAGCAGCTTTTGCATTGACAAATGCAGATGATAAAAACGGCAATATTATGATTCAAAATTCAGCTGCAAAGAAATATTCGTATTCTCTAAAATCTGCCAGTGATTTTAAGGCAAGAATTCTTGAGAATCACTTTGATGGTATGCTACTAAAACTTAATGATCATGAATTATGGTCAACTTTTATCGGCAAATTCAATGCTTACAATATTCTTGCAGTATATTCCACTGCAATGCTTTGTGGGTTCACTAGTAACGAGGTGCTTATGGCAATTTCAAAACTTAAACCTGTCGAAGGCAGATTTGAAACACTATATTCACCTGCTGGAATTACAGCAATCGTCGATTATGCACATACGCCTGATGCTCTTGAAAACGTACTATCCACAATCAATGAGATACGACAGGGTGCGGGCAATCTGATTACAGTAGTAGGTGCAGGCGGAGATAGAGACAAAACAAAGCGTCCCAAAATGGCCGAGATTGCTGCTGAGCTAAGCAACAAGGTAATTCTCACTTCCGACAATCCAAGAACGGAAGATCCCGAAGCAATTCTCGATGATATGCAGGTTGGGATTAACATTGTTAATAAGAGAAAAACACTCAGGATAAGTAATAGAGCGGAAGCTATTAGAACAGCTTGCATGATGGCTATTGCTGGAGATGTTATTCTAGTTGCAGGGAAAGGACACGAAAAATATCAAGATATAAACGGTGTAAAACACCACTTTGATGATAAAGAAGTATTAAATGAAACCTTTAAAGAATTATTATAATGCTGTACTATTTATTTGATTACCTTAATGAGTTAAATGTTCCAGGTACCGGAGTTTTTGAATACATCACATTCAGAGCGGCAATGGCGATGATAACATCGTTAATTGTTGGGATTGTATTCGGCAAAAAGATAATCCGCTTTCTCCAGAGAAAACAAATTGGAGAAGAAATCAGAGACCTCGATCTTGCTGGACAAATGCAAAAAAAAGGAACTCCAACAATGGGTGGGATAATAATAATTCTAGCTATTGTAATTCCAACACTCTTATTTGCAAAGCTCGAAAACATTTATGTAATCATTATGCTAATCACCACAATCTGGTTGGGATTTATCGGCTTCCTTGATGATTATCTAAAGATTAAAAGAAAAAATAAAGAAGGGCTTAAAGGCAAATTTAAAATTATAGGCCAGATAATTCTAGGTTTTATTGTTGGAGGTATTTTATATTTCTCTGGCGATGTTGTAATCAGAACCCCAATTCAGGGAACTACAAATCAGGAAATTGTAGAGGTGGTTGACAATCCAAATTGTACCGAATTTGTAGAGTATGTAGATATAAAATCAACAAAAACTACTATCCCATTTTTCAAAAATAATGAATTTGATTATGCTCAATTAGTATGGTTTTTGGGCGACAATGCAGAAAAAATAGCTTGGCTTGTTTTTATCATAGCAACAATTTTAATTGTTACAGCAGTGTCGAATGGAGCCAATCTTACCGACGGGCTAGATGGACTGGCTACCGGAACATCAGCAATTATAGGCGTAACACTCGGGATTCTCGCTTATGTTTCGGGTAACAGATTAGCATCTGAATACCTGCATATTTTATACATTCCAAATACAGGTGAGCTCGTAATATTTATTAGTGCATTTATTGGTGCGGCCATCGGATTTTTATGGTACAACTCCTACCCTGCACAAATTTTTATGGGCGATACTGGCAGTTTAACAATCGGAGGTATTATCGCAGTTTTTGCCATTATCATCAAAAAAGAACTCCTGATTCCGATACTTTGTGGTGTGTTTTTAGCAGAAAGCCTCTCGGTAATGTTACAAGTAAGTTATTTCAAATATACCAAACGAAAGTTTGGCGAAGGTAGGCGCATATTCCTAATGTCGCCACTTCACCATCACTACCAAAAGAAAGGCTATCCCGAATCTAAAATTGTTGCAAGGTTCTGGATTATATCAATGATGCTTGCAGTAATCTCAATTATAACCCTTAAACTCAGATAATCGTGGAAAAAAGAATAGTAATATTAGGATCAGGAGAAAGTGGAACTGGCGCAGCCGTTCTGGCAGCTCTTAACAACTTCGATGTATTTGTATCGGATAAGGGTAGTATAGACGAAAAATACAAAAAAGTATTGCGTGAATACAATGTAGAATTCGAAGAACTTAAGCATACCGAGTCACTCATTCTTAACGCAGATGAAATCATTAAAAGCCCCGGTATTCCAGATAAGGCACCATTGATTCAAACTATCATAGCAATGGGAATACCGATTATCTCAGAAATAGAATTTGCAGCTCGATATACCGAAGCGATAAAAATTTGTATTACCGGTAGTAATGGAAAAACAACTACTACCATGCTTACATATCATATTCTACAAAAAGCAGGACTAAATGTTGGCTTAGCAGGAAATGTTGGAAAAAGTTTTGCAATGCAGGTTGCAACCGAAAACTTCGATTATTATGTAATTGAACTTAGCAGTTTTCAACTCGACAATATGTATGAATTTAAGAGTGAATTGTCGGTATTAATGAATATTACTCCCGACCATCTCGACAGGTACGATTACAAGTTCCAGAATTATGTAGATTCAAAATTCAGAATATTGCAAAACACTACTAACAAGGAAACCTTTATTTACTGTTCTGATGATGAAACTATTCTTAGTGAAATATCAAAACGTGAAATCAATGCCACACAATACGAATTCACCCAAACCAAAGCAACAATTGGAAACGGCGCATTTTTAAATGAAACCTCAAAAGAAATCAACTATATGTACAACCACAACCAGCAAATGACTATGCAGATTGATGAATTAGCAATCAAGGGAAGACACAATGTTTACAATTCGATGGCAGCCGGAATTGTCGCACAGGTGTTAAACATTAGAAAAGATGTTATCCGCGAAAGTCTTATGGATTTCAAAAATGTAGAACATAGACTCGAATCTGTTATAAGTGTTCATGGAATAAGATTTATTAACGATTCAAAAGCTACCAATGTAAATTCAGCTTGGTATGCACTCGAGTCTGTTGAGCCTTCAATTATTTGGATTGCCGGCGGCATCGACAAAGGAAATGACTACAATATGCTTAAAGAACTGGTAGCTAAAAAAGTAAAAGCAATTGTTTGTCTCGGAAAGGATAATACAGCAATACACAAAGCTTTTGAAGGCATCGTACCTAAAATTGTTGACACACTAAGTATGGCCGAAGCAGTAAAAGCCTCTTATTATCTAGGTAAAAAAGATGATACTGTTTTACTATCACCAGCTTGCGCAAGTTTCGACCTTTTTGAAAACTATGAAGATAGAGGTACTCAGTTTAAAATTGCAGTTAGAAATTTATAAAACATAGAATATACAACTAGTGCAGATTAAGAACTTGTCAAATTTCTCTAAGTTTAGCAAAGTCTTGATGCATAGTTGAAAAATGATAAAGAAACACAAACAGTGAAATTAAGTCTTAGTAAAATATTTCGTGGCGATAGAGGAATCTGGATGATAATATTCTTCCTGTTCATTTATTCTATGTTGTCGGTTTACAGCGCTTCGGGTCAGCTTGCATATCGTGATGGAGATGGCAGTACAACAACATATCTATTGCGCCAGACTTTCATGCTTTTACTAAGTATTTCATTTATCGTATTAATCCATCATATCCCTTACAGATATTTCTCAAAGCTTTCTGTAATTCTATGGTATTCGTCCATTGCACTGCTTATATTTACATTATTTTTCGGGCTCAATGTAAATGATGCTCGGCGCTGGATAATGCTTCCGGGTGGTTTAACGTTTCAAACATCCGATTTTGCCAAGGTTGCTTTATTGATGTACTTATCACGAGTTTTGGCACTTAAAGAAGAAGAAATAAATTCTTATAAAGGAGTTTTTCGACATGTATTTCTACCAATCGTAATTACAACTGGTTTAATTCTACCCGCCAATCTATCTACAGCAGTACTTATTTTTGGGGTTTCCATGATACTAGTATTCTTTAGCAATCTAAAGTTCAAATACTTTGCTGCAATGATTGGTGTAGTTCTAATTTTCGGAGTTGTATTTATTGGTGCCGTAAAAACCTTTAAAGACTTTGGGCGTTTTGCAACATGGAACAGCCGAATTGAAGGGTTTACAAGCTCTGATGGCGAGGAAAATATCCAAGAAAAGCATTCCAAAATTGCTGTTGCCACAGGAGGGCTATTTGGCAAAGGTCCCGGAAAATCGAATCAGAGAAATATTCTACCTCACCCATATTCAGATTATATTTTTGCCGTAATAGTCGAAGAGTTTGGATTAATAATAGGAGCAATTCCATTGATTTTACTCTATCTCTTCTTATACCTTCGTGTAAAAATAATTGTCAAAAAAGTCCCCCGAAAGTTTGGGGTATATGTCGTCAGTGGACTGGCGACACTAATAGTTTTGCAAGCATTTTCGAACATGGCTGTAACAACTAATATAATACCGGTTACTGGTCAACCTTTGCCTTTTGTAAGCTATGGTGGGACATCGATATTCTTCATCGGAATGGCACTTGGTGTGATCCTTAGCGTAAGCCGCGAGGTTACCGACACCGAGAAACAAAAACTCGCCGAAGAAGCAGAAGCCAATGCTGCAATGGAACAACCAGAATCTATCAACACTGATAATACCGAAGATAATTCAGAATTAGAGTTGACAGAAATTATAGAAATAGAAAATATAGAAACAGAAAATATAGAATTAACCGAAGAATTTAACCATGGTAGAAAAAAGTAAACTTAGAGTTATAGTAAGCGGTGGTGGAACTGGAGGGCATATCTTTCCGGCTGTTTCGATTGCAAACGCCCTAAAGCACAACTATCCAGATACTGAAATACTATTTATTGGTGCCGAGGGTAAAATGGAAATGGAAAAAGTTCCTGCCGCTGGATACCAAATTGTTGGTTTACCAATAGTGGGGTTAAAACGAAAGATATCCGCAAGTATGTTTACCTTCATGTTTAAGGTTCTCAAAAGCCTTAAAATAGCAAAGAAGGTAATAAAAGATTTCAATCCAAATGTTGTAGTTGGCGTAGGCGGATATGCTAGCGGCCCAGCGCTGCGCGCAGCAACAAGTCTTGGCATACCTTGTTTGATTCAGGAACAGAATTCTTTCCCAGGAATAACAAATAAAATATTGGCAAAGAAGGTTTCGAAAATCTGTGTTGCTTATGATAATATGAACAGGTTTTTCCCAGCCACCAAGATTATCAAAACTGGAAACCCAGTGCGTGGCGACATAAAAAATATATCCAACAAATCAGATGAAGCATTTAGTTTCTTTGGATTAAATCCTAAAAAACCAGTAATTCTAATTGTTGGTGGTAGTCTTGGTGCTAGAACTATAAACGATAGCATCGCTGATGGACTGAGCAAATTAAAAGAAAAAGATATCCAGATTATTTGGCAAACAGGAAAAACATATATCTCAAAAGCCAAAGAAATTGTTGAAGAATTTAATTCACCTGACATTTACGTAAGTGACTTTATTTACAAAATGAATCTTGCATTTTCGGCAGCAGATATTATTATTTCACGTGCTGGTGCAAGTACAATTTCTGAGCTCTGCATAGTTGGAAAACCGACAATTTTTGTTCCTTCGCCAAATGTGTCCGAAGATCATCAAACAAAAAATGCCATGGCATTATGCGAAGTAGATGCAGCACTAATGGTTAAAGATATTGTCTCGCGCGATAAACTCGTTGATGTTGCCATAAACCTTTTGGCAGATAGCGAAAAATGCAAAACACTTTCTCAAAATATTAAAAAACTCGAGTTGCCTGATGCTGCAGATATCATTGCTCGCGAAGTTCACAAATTAGCATATGGAGAATAAGTATAAAAACATATATTTTCTAGGTATCGGAGGAATCGGTATGAGCGCACTTGCACAATATTTCCATTCCTCAGGATATCATGTTGCTGGTTATGACAGAGTAAAAAGCGATATTTGTATTAGACTTGAAAAAATTGGAATTGCAATCAATTACGAAGATAAAGTTGACCTAATTCCAAAAGAATTCAGAAATCCAGAAGACACACTCATAATCCTCACTCCCGCTATTCCTGCTGATCATTGTGAGTTCAACTGGTTTAAGGGAAACAAGTTTAAAATAACAAAGCGCTCTGAGATTCTTGGTATGATTAGCAACCCAAAGCGAGGTTTGGCAATTGCTGGAACACATGGAAAAACATCAGTATCGGGTATTTGTGCTAACATCATGTACAACACAAAAGCATCCTGTTCCGCATTTTTGGGTGGTATTTCTAAAAATATTAATTCAAATCTTATAATTAACACACTTAGTGACTTTGTTGTTGTAGAGGCAGACGAGTTTGATCGCTCATTCCACAAGCTATCTCCCACAACAGCATTGATAACATGTATTGAAGCAGACCATCTCGATATTTATAATGACTATGAATCGCTAAAAGAAGCCTTTGTCATCTTTGGGAATAAAGTTAAAGACAAAGGCAATATCATTCTCAACAATAGTATTGATAAAGAAATACGTAAACAATTTCGCTCAGACATTAATGTTTACAGTTATGGCCTCAATGATCAGAATTGTGATTTTTACATAGATAATGTTAGATACAACAACGAATCATGCATTTTTGACCTAAACTATTTAAGTAAAAAGATCGAAAACATACATTATAAACTTGGTGGAAATCACAATTTAGAGAACGCACTTGCTGCAAGTTCAGTTTCTCTGTTAAATGGAGCAACCGAAGATGATGTAAGAAAAGGATTGGAAAGCTTTGAAGGGATAGTTCGTCGTTTTGATTACAGAATAAAAACTCCAAACAGAATTTATATTGACGACTACGCCCATCATCCTGGAGAGATTACCGCATTTCTAAGCGCAGTAAGATTATTATATCCCAAAAGAAGAATTACTGGCATATTTCAACCACATCTTTTTAGCCGCACTTCTGACTTCTATCGCGAATTTGCAGAGAGTCTTTCGCTGTGCGATGAACTGATATTACTACCTATTTATCCAGCACGCGAAAAGCCAATGATAGGTGTAAATTCAGAAATGATACTTGAATTAGTAACAACAAAAAACAAACAAATTTGTCAAAAAGATGAACTTTTGGCTAAACTTGAAGAAATAAATCCAGAACTCTTGGTTAGTATGGGTGCCGGAGATATTGACATGTTTATTGAACCAATAGAAAAACTGTTCAGCAAATGAAAAAAAAGGTACTTATAATAATAAAATGGTCCCTCCTAATTGCATATATTCTAGCGATGCTAGGATTTGCATCTAGGAAAAAAGACAATATTGTTTGTACTGAACTTATCATTACTGTTGATAACACCCACAAATTCACGAATCAGGAGATTGTTGAAAAAATGTTGATTACAAAAAACATAATAACCGACTCTTGTATCATAGATAAGCTTAATTTTGATGAGATTGAAGAACTGATAGAATTGGACCCATTTGTTAAAGAAGCGCAAGTTTATAGTAACTTCAAAGGACAGTTATTTATCAGTATTAATCAGAGGAACCCTGTAATGAGAATAATAACAAAAGACAACGAAAGTTATTATGTTGATGATGAGTTCAAGTTGATGCCAGTGTGCAACTACTACTCGGCTAACGTAATCGCAGTTACTGGGCAAATAGATAATGATTTTATAAATCCTGGGCTTGCTCCGACAGTAAAAAATGACACAATTTCGGGAGATGTTACGCTTAGTAAACTCTATGATTTTGTAAACTATATCAACGAAAATGAATTGTGGCGTTCGCAATTCGAACAAATATATATAACCGAAGAAATGGAGGCAGAACTTGTACCGCGTGTGGGAAATCACATTATCATACTTGGGAACCTCGAAAATTTTGAATATAAGCTTGGGAAACTAGAAGCCCTTTACAAAAAAGGTTTTGCTTTGACAGACTGGAACATTTACTCTTCGATAAATTTAAAATATTCTGATCAGGTAATTTGTAAAAAACGATAATTGCATGGAAAATAATTCGGAAATAATTGCGGCAATCGACATTGGAACAACAAAAATTGTAGCCCTTGCCGGGAGAAAGACTAAAGACAATAGGTTTGAAATAATCGGTTTCGGCACTACTCCATCAAAGGGTATTAGGCGTGGTGTGGTTTTAAACATCGACGAAACCGTGAACTCAATCCGTATTGCAGTAAAAAAAGCATACGACAACTCTGGCATTCGTCTCAGCGAAGTTTATATTGGGATTGCCGGACAGCACGTTTTGAGTCAGAAAAATCGTTGTAGTCTCAAAATTAATTCTCAAAATGGTGTGATAACTAAAGAGCACCTAAAAGAATTGGAAGAATTAATGCGGCAGATGATATCTGACCCAGGCGAAGAAATCCTCGACATTATTCCACAATCATATATCGTTGATAAAGAAACCGGTATCGACAACCCATGCGATATGACTGGCTCGATACTTCAGGGCAATTATCATATCATCGTGGGACAAATGTCGATGGTTAACAATATTAAAAAGTGTGCAACAATTGCTGGACTAAAGGTAAAATCTCTTTTCCTCGAACCTCTAGCATCTGCTGAAGCAGTTTTATCCGCTCATGAAAAAGAAGCGGGTGTTGCTATGATTGATATTGGAGGTGGAACTACAGACTTGGCTATTTACAAAAACAACAAAATAATCCACACTGCTGTAATTCCAATTGGTGGCAACACAATTACAAACGACATTAAAAACGAACTTGCTATTCTTGAAAAACAAGCAGAAGAGCTCAAAATTATGTACGGATCTGCACTTCAGGATAAATCTCAAGCCGAAACAATTATTGCAATCGAAGGATTAAAAGGCCGTGAAGAAAAAGAATTCAGTTTGCAAAAACTAGCTCAGATAATTCAAGCAAGAATGGAAGAAATTCTTCATGCTGTGATGTTCCAGATTGAAAGCGCTGGAATACGTGAGAAACTTACAGGCGGCATCGTTATTACTGGAGGTGGCTCTCTTTTAAAAAACCTAAAACAATTAGCTGCATATATCACCAACAACGATATTAGAATTGCATACCCTACTGGTTACATAACTGGGGAATTTTCCGATTTACTAAACAAACCTCAATATTCAACCGCCATAGGTTTAATTATGAAAGGTTGCGATTTTGATAATGCTATTCTAGCAGAGAAATCTGCTTTTGACAAGCTTAACGAGGAAAATATTATTGCTGAACAAAAAGAAATAATCGTCGAAAAAGCTCCTGAACCAGATAAAAAACAAAAAAATAAACAAAAAGACCCTGACTCAAATGGAAAACTAATAGATAAACTTAAACTAAGAATGTCGAAACTGTTTGATGAAGATGAAAATTAAATAAAATAATAAATTACGGTGCCTTCGACTCCGCTCAGTCACCTGAGAATCCGTTGACTGAGCGGAGTC
>CAZOHR010000014.1:0-24755 GCA_964579045.1 uncultured Bacteroidales bacterium
AACTTTTATGGATTATCGCAGCCTTACGCACTCGGGTATATTCCTGGACCATGGATGGAATCAATTCAAGTTTCAAAAGGAACTTCGGCAGTTATAAATGGTTACGATGCTGTTACAGGTCAAATAAACGTGGAATACAAAAAACCTGCAAAGTCTGACCTATTATTCTTTAATCAATTTTTTAGCTCTGCAGGAAAAACAGAAACCAATCTTGATGCCGCCTTAAAACTCAGTCCAAATTGGAGCACTATGATTTTTGCACATGCTCAGTATGACTTGCTAGACATTGACCATAATAAAGATGGCTTTTCTGATTTTCCAAAAATAGCTCAAAACAATTTTTTTAATCGCTGGGACTACTTTGGGAATAATATGACCATCAGATTTGGTGTTAAATATATTGATGAAACCCGAAAAGGAGGACAATTTAGCCACGATTACAGCAAGCCTAACGACACTCTAAACCCTTACGGGATTTATATTAATAGTCAAAGAGTTGAAGCTTTCTACAAGATGGGTTATGTGTTTCCCGAAAAGAAATACCAAAGTCTGGCTATGATAGCAAACTTTACTTATCACAATCAGGATTCATATTATGGTCTGACAAACTTCGACGCAACGCAGATGAGTGGATATTACAATCTATTTTGGCAATCTGCATTTGCAGGAAATGAAGATCATAAATACAATGCGGGCGCCAGCCTAAAATACGAAAACCTGAACCAAATTCTAAATGATAGCATTCTCGATGGTATAGAGATTGTGCCAGGAGCATATTTTCAATATACAGGAAATCTGTTCGATAAGCTAAACCTCATTGCTGGAATTAGAGCCGATTACCACAACGAATTCGGGCTATTGATTACTCCACGTTTCAATATGAAATACAACATTAGCGGAAATGTCACTTGGCGTGTTTCTGCTGGCAAAGGTTATCGTAAAGCAAACGTATTGGCCGAAAACAGCTTTTTACTTGCTTCTTCAAGAGATATTTATATTGCAAATGACCTTAAGCTCGAAGAAGCTTGGAATTTTGGTTCAAACCTTACTTGGTATATTCCAATTGGCGATCGCGATATGGCTATTAATGCAGAATTCTATCGTACCGAATTCCTAAATCAGATTATTGCTGATTTTGAAACAGCAGGATCGGTTAAGTTTTACAACCTTGATGGGCAGTCTTACTCTAATACATATCAACTAGAGGTTACTTACCAAATAATTAAAGGTCTTGATGCAACGGCGGCTTTCAGATATAATGATGTGAAACAAACCATTGGTGGTATTCTAGTTCAAAGTCCCCTCTCGAGTAATTATAAAGGACTTATAAATCTTTCTTACAAAACTCCGCTAGAGAAATGGCAATTTGATTTTACTGCCCAATTTAATGGAGGTGGAAGAATTCCATCAACAGCTTCAAACCCTGTTCATCACCAACTTGCAACAGAATTCCCCGCATACAACATGTTTAATGCGCAAATCACTAAGTATTTTAAGAAATGGGAGATGTATGTTGGTGCCGAGAATATATTCAACTTTACTCAGGAACATCCAATTATAGCGGCAGAAGATCCGTATGGAGAGAATTTTGATTCTGCTTTAATTTGGGGACCAATTCATGGTAGAAAGATTTATCTAGGAATAAGATTTGCAATAAAACAAAAAGAAAAATAATTATCAATAATTTTTATATTTTAGTAACAAATAAATTTAAACGTATGAAAAAAACAATTTTAATTTCGATCGCTCTAATTTTTGCATCAATGACAAGTGTATTTGCTCAGGAAATAACTGCTAAGAAGGAGGTTAAGCAACCAGCAAACATTTCAGAAGTAACACTATCATGTAGTATGGAATGTGGCAACTGCGCTGCTGATGTAAAAAAACAACTTGCATACACTAAAGGTGTAAAGTTTGTGTCTACTGATTTTGAGAAAGACCTTGTAGTAGTAAAATTTCGTAACGACCGCACAGATGCCAATAAGATAATTGCATCTTTAGCTGAAATCAACTATTCGGCTAGTGTATACTCTCCCGGCTGCGCTAACCAGAAAAAAGGTTGCTGTCCTGGTAAAACAACTGAAGCTACCACTGGTGGTTGCTCTGGTGCTAAAACTACAGAAGTATCTGGCGGCTGTTCAGGTGGAAAAACTACTGAACCTTCAAAAGGTGGTTGTTCGGGTGGTAAAACTACTGAACCTGTTAGAAACTAATACTGCGGGTAATAAAATAAAAAATCCGAGTTACAATGTAGCTCGGATTTTTTTTTCTATAATCGAATATTTGTATTTTTTTAGGACTCTAGTAAAATATAGTAATCGGTAATCGGTTGTCCGTAATCGGCAAATTGCAATAGACTCGAGATTCTGCTTTTTTTTTACAAAAGTTAAATTCCAATAAGCGATAGCGACTAAGCTAAACCCACCAACTACCGACGACAAATTTTACCAACTACAAATTTTTTCAAAAAGCGATAGCGACTAGGCAAAACCCACGACCAACTACCAACTACCTGAGCAGCGGAAGCGACTATGCTATACCCACCGATAACCGATTACCAATTTTACCGATTACTGAGCTTGATTCTAGTTTTATGGTCTTAATATTTTTAGATAACGGCTATCGTCCTTAAACAACTTTAAAGCTTCCTGAACCTCTGGATCATTCTTCAAGCCATAAATAATTGCACCCTTTTCATAATAATACTTCACCACAATTTCCTGAGCAATTAAATCCTTAATTTCATCCTTAAACAAAATCAAATCTTTGTCTTTATCGTGTGCAAACTTTGTTGCCAAAATATTTAATTCCGCAGAAGCTTCATCGTAATATTTTTCATTCTTTGCTGATTCCACTAATAAGCGAAGATTTTCTTCAGATTTTGTTTCATAATCAAAGTCTTTGTCCTTAACCCAATTAACAAAGTCTTGATAGTCAGCATCTGTAAACACAAATTTATCAGCAGCAGCAATTGTCTTGTGATTTAACTTGTAAATTACAGAATAATCAAAAATCAGATTTTTCATTAAAAGACTAACTGCAATATTGCTGAGTAACTCCGATTCCACAACAAAATCAGGATTAACACCACCTCCATCATAAACTTTACGTCCATTTTTTGTTTTAAATTCGGTAATCAACGAATCTGGGACATGGCCAACACTTCCATCCTCATTACGATGCGAATAATCCAATGCTTGAATACATCTTCCACTTGGAATGTAATATTTGGCAGTTGTAACTTTCAAAATACCATTATAACTAAGCTCGCGTGTGGTTTGTACCAAGCCTTTGCCAAAAGTTCTTTGTCCTAGAATTACTCCCCTATCCAGATCCTGAATCGCACCTGCAACAATCTCGGAAGCCGATGCAGAGCCACGATTAACTAATACAACAATCTTTATTTGAGTATCAACTGGTTCATTATATGCTGTATAAGTCTTGTCCCATTGAGCAACTTTTCCTTTAGTACTTACAATGTTTTCGCCCTTCGCAACAAAAAGGTTACAAATTTTAACTGCCTCAATCAGTAATCCACCTGGATTTCCTCTAAGATCAAGAATAAGTCCAGTAATATTATTTTCTGCTTTAAGCTTGAGAAACGCTTCGTTAACTTCTTTTGCAGCAGTATTTGTAAAATCATTTAAAGCTATGTAACCTGTATTTTCATCAACAAGTCCAAAATAAGGCACAGAGTTCATCTTAATCTCCTCACGTTCAATGCTCAAATCAATTGGTTTATCTGTTCCTGGTCGCTGGATTTTAAGCTTAAGCGTAGTTTTTGGTTCTCCCCTAAGCAACTCAGAAACCTCCTCTGAAGATGTTCCTTTAATACTTCGATCGTTTATCTCTAAAATCACATCACCCGGAATCAGACCAGCTTTATCTGCGGGACTATTTTCGTATGGTTGAGTAATTACTGTATAATCGCCACTCTTTCTAATCATCGAGCCAATACCGCCATATTGACCCGTTGTCATAAACTTGATATCTTCTACTTGAGACTCGGGTATATAAACAGTGTATGGGTCCAGACTTTTAAGCATGGCATCAATTCCTGTTTTAATAATATCACCCGGGCTTATTGGGTCAACATAATAAAGATTTAATTCCTTATATACAGAATAGAAAATATCTAAGTTTTTAACAGTTTCGAAACTGTCATCTGTATCGCGTGTAACTGTAAATGATGTAAGTAAAAACACCAAGATTACGCCGAAAGACATCCCTGTTTTCTTAAAATCAGAAAGAATAGATTTAAGGTTTTTAAAGATTTTCATAAATATCATTGTAAATATTTTGTAAATATAAAACTAATTTTTGTTCGATTATGTTGTATTCTTCGATATAATCTTTGATGTAAACAACACCTATGAAAATATTAACATTATTATCACAACACATCTTTTTTAATTGGGGGTAATTTAATCTGTATGCTTCTTTAATGCGTCTTTTAACGGTGTTTCTATCTGTGGCATTGTGGATTAGCCTTTTAGGCACAGATACAAAGAACTTAACACCTGCCTCCTTAGAATTGCAATCTGAGCGGATTAAAACGAGAGCCTTAAATATGCCCAAATTTGTCCTCTTACCCTCTGCAAATAATAATTCGATGTCTGCTTTATGTTTAAGTATTGCAGTTCTTTTAAGAGTAAAAGTTCTTTTGCTTTCAGACATATTTTAGCATGTGGCTGAGTAACCTATTTATTTCTGGCTTTAACAAATATTTCGATAGCAGCAGTAATTGAAGGTGCTTCAGGAACTGGTGCCTGAAAATCGAGACGCAGTTTAAGATTTGTTACTGCTTTTGCAGTTGCAGGACCAAATGCTCCAATTGCCGTATCATTTTGAACAAAATCAGGGAAATTCTGAAGTAAGGATGCTACCCCAGCAGGACTGAAGAATACTAAAACATCGTAATTAAAATCTTTTATATCAGTAACATTAGCACTAACAGTTTGATAGAGGATAGCTTTTGTGAATTGAATATTAGCTGCAGTTAATTTATCTGGGATTTCTTGTTTGTGAACATCACTAAGCGGAATCAAGTACTTCTCTTCGGGGTATTTTTTAATAATTTCCATTAAATCGTCAAAAGTACCATTAGCGAAAAATATTTTACGCTTGCGATAAACTACGTATTTCTGTAAATAAAAAGCAATTGATTCGGAAATACAAAAGTACTTCCAAGTATCTTTAATTGTAATCTTTAACTCTTCACAGATTCGAAAAAAGTGATCAACAGAGGCGCGACTATTAAAGAATATCGCAGAATGTGCACAAATATCTACTCTTGTTTTTCTAAACTCTTTATTTGATATTCCATCAACTTGTACAAAAGGACGAAAATCAATTTTAAGATTATACTTTTTTGCAAGGTCAAAATATGGAGACTTCTCTGTTTCCGGTCTTGGCTGCGAAACAAGAATGCTTTTTATCTTCATTCTTTTCTAGTATTAGTTAGTTTATTTTCTTCATAAATTACCTATAATATTTAAGATAAACAAAACAGGTAAGATTTCGAATGTGCAAAAGTACAAAATCGCATAATGATTAAAAAATTTAATTTTAACTAAGAAATTAACAAATCCATAAAAACGGACAATAAATGCAATTATAAAAACTGATATAACGCTGATTATCAGCACCTTCTGCAACCATAATTCAGAGAATGGGATCACCATAAAAAGTGGAAAAATAATTATACCCATAACCCTAAAAATATCAGATGTCATCTCCGAGTATTGAGAAATCACATCATCTTTATTTAAAACCCAACCCAAAAACGACAAGCTGATTCTGTAAAAAGCAACAAATAATACAGCAATACCAATAGTTGCCAACAGAAATACTGCAGGTTTTATATTAATTGTAGATGAGAATCCAGGGAAATATTCTACTAAAGTCATAATGGCTGTACCAACACTTAGCGTTGATGCAATACCAGTTAATATTGAAGCCTGAATACCAGAAGAGTTTGTTTCACTAAAGTTTTTTGCTGAAATATCACTGCGAAACACATTTATAAAAAGATGTTTAAAATAATTACGAAACAATAGTTTTACAGCAAGAAATATAAGGACAATAACAAAAGCTGACAAACTTATTGCAATCACCTTATAGTCAGTTTGTCTTACAACAACTGGCATCGCCGAATTGAGAATGCTTATTGATGCTAAAATCTGCATCTGATGCATTTATTATTTGTCAATAGTAAAGAAACTCTCGCCTATCTTATTTCCATCCATATAAATCTCAACAATGTACTTACCAGTACTTAATGTTTCTGGCACATCATAATAAACTACCACATCAAGATTTTGTTTTTCATAGATAATATCTCTGTAAGCAGAGTAAGTAATTTTTTTCTCCCTATAGTCGAATGTTTGCCCACCAGACAAAGTATAACCATCTGGACGAATAATTCTTAAGTACACTCTTCTAGGACCTGTAGATGCAAGATCGTTTGCAACAAGCGTAAATCCTGTTTGAATTTTTTCAACTTTAGAAGACTTCTCTGTTACCTTGCCTCTGCGATTAAGGAATGTAAAACTAATGTGAGAGGTTTTTATAACACTCGCACCAGAAATAACTTGCTCTAGTTCATCATTCTTCTCAACTACGCCATCCATTTCATTTTTTATTCTATCATGGTCGTCTTTAATCTGAAAATTTTCCGCAATTAAAAACTTATTCATCTGGTCGAGACTGTCGATCTGATAAACATAATGACGCATTATATTTCTCAACGACAAAAGTTCCTTCTCGTACTTTTGCTGAATACTGTAGTTGTAGTTTTGTACTCCATCAAGCTCCTTAATAAGCGCTTCGATATGTTGCTTCTCTTTAGATATTTCGCTATTAAGACTATCATTTTCAGTCTCTAGAGTTTCATAATCATCAAGCAAGGCTGTAAGCTGAGCTTTAAGATTATCTTTTTCGAGAGTAATCTCCTCAGTTTTTACAATAATTGTCTTGTTTTGCTTCGACACATCATACAATAAAAATCCTAAAACGGCAATTGCAATAGTCATAAATGTAACTAAAACTATCAGAACCTTGGTGGTAGCATCCTTTTTCTTGTTGTTGATTTCGTTTATCTCGGTCATAAATATAATATTTGCTGCAAAATTACAAAAATTTGATTGACTGAGTGAATTTTATTTATTTTTGAATTAATAATTTAATAAATAATATGAAAATTATTGTATTAGAAACCCCTTCGTTTAAAATAGATGGTGGAGCTTATTTCGGAGTTGTCCCAAAAATCATCTGGGAGAAGAAATATCCTGCCGACTCTGACAATATGTGCAAAGCAGCTTGTCGTTCTCTATTAATTGATGATGGGGAACATGTGATTTTAATTGATACTGGAATTGGCGATAAATCATTAGGTTTAGACCTGGATAACTATGATGCAGATTACACAGAAAATCTTGATTATAATCTCCACAAAGCTGGCTATTCAAATATTGACATAACAGATGTTGTGCTTACACATCTGCATTTCGATCATTGTGGTGGGACCACAAAACTAGATACTGATTCAAAAGAAATAATACTTTCTTTTCCAAATGCCACTCATTATATTTCTAGGAAACATTGGGAAAATGCTCACAATCCCAATTATCGTGAGAAATCTTCCTTTTATTCGGAGAATTACGAAATATTGAAAGATTCGGGAAAACTTATATTGGTTGAAAACACTACGAATATTGGTGAAAATGTAGAATTAAGATTATTCCATGGACATACACCAGGTTTGATGTTACCTGTAGTAAATACTGGGAAACAACCATTATTTTTTCCTGGAGATTTAATTCCCGCACAAGCATCTGTGCCTCTTGCTTGGATATCGGCATACGATTTATACCCTGTGACCAGTATGGAGGAAAAACGAGAAATATTAAATGAAGCAGCCGAGAACAATTGGATATTTGTATTCCAGCACGATTATTATTACGAGTGTTGCGATTTGGAAATGACTACCCGCGGTGTAAGAGCAAAAAATTCATTTAAACTAAGTGATATTTTCTAATGAAAATTTTTAATAAACTATATTTTATAATTATTGGGCTACTTGCCCTAACTGCAGTATCATGTTCTGATGAATTTGAGTACAACAAAACCCAGAAATTACTTGTAGATAACGACTGGAAGATTAGTACATATATAGAATATTCGCAGAACCAAACTACAGAATTCAGAAATGCTGTATATGATTTTAATGAAGATAATACTCTTTTAAAAGCTTATGACGATTCTGATACTGTTGTTACAAGTTGGCAACTTAGCGCCGATGCCGATTTTCTAACAATTGGTTCCAATACATTTAGAATTACAGAGATAAACCGTCGAGTACTATCAATACGTTACGGTGATTTGGAAATATTCTTTGTAAAAATCTAAACTGTATTAAAGTCCTAAGGTTTATACCTTATATTATGTCCTAACAAAGTTACTTTTCACTTACCTATAATGCCGCATGAATTTACGCAAGGAAGTGAAAAATAATTAGCAATCCAAGAATCCATTATGTAAAGAAGGAATACAAACCATTACATACATCTTCGATGAGCTACTGACTATTCATTTGAATACATTTATATAAACAGGCCCTGATTCACATTCGTGTAAATTAGGTACACTCACTCATTTTTTGTACTTTTGCCACGAATTAAATTTTAGACAACGTGAATTTTGAAGAATTAAGGGTTTCAACTCCTCTGTTAAATGCTCTCGAAGATATGGAGTTTGTTTATCCCACTCCCATACAGCAACTGTGTTACAGAAGAATAACCTCGGGAAGCGACGTGGTTGGTATTGCTCAAACAGGTACAGGAAAAACATTTGCATATCTATTACCTATAATTAATCAACTCGAGTTTTCGGAACAAAAACCTCCTCGTATAATTATTATTGTGCCTACCCGAGAATTGGTTATTCAAGTAAAAGAAGAAGCCGAGAAACTCTGCAAGTATAAAAACGTGAGAATTAAAGCTGTTTTTGGTGGTGCCAATATCAATACCCAAAAGGAATATGTTTATACTGGTGGCGCTGACATAATAATTGGCACACCTGGAAGGCTTTATGATATTGCAGTTACTGGTGTACTTCGCTTAACCAGCATAAAAAAAGTTGTTATTGATGAAGTTGATGAAATGCTCAGCCTCGGGTTTAGACCTCAATTAGAGCAAATTTTTGAAATGCTTCCTGCAAAAAGACAACATCTAATGTTTTCGTCAACTCTGAGCGATGATGTAAATAGCTTTATTGATGCATATTTTAATAAACCCGAAAAAGTTGAAGTTGATGAACAAAGTACTCCTGTTGGAAAAATTGCTCAGAAAATTTACTTTGTTCCAAATTTTATCACCAAAATTGAGCTCTTAAGATCATTACTTAAGGATAAGGAATTATTTGTAAAGAATCTTGTTTTCGTTGCAAATAAAAAACAAGCAGATTATCTCTTTGAGAAACTATCTGAGGATTTTGCTGAAGAAATCGGCGTTATTCACTCAAACAAATCACAAAACTTCCGATTTAATGCTATCAAAAACTTCGAAAAGGGAAAAATAACTACTCTTGTTGCCACAGATGTTGTGGCTCGAGGACTTGACTTTTCGGATATTTCTCATGTTATAAATATCACGCCACCCGAAAGAGCAGCCGATTATATACATCGAATTGGTCGTACGGGTAGAGCCGAAAAAGAAGGAAATTCTGTGATGATGATAAGTAATTATGAACAGGACCTTTACGATGAAATAAAGAAAATTGCAGGCAGCAACATTACCGAAGAGCCATTACCATCAGGAATTCCAGTGTCAAAGATACTTATGGAAGATGAGAAGCCTGCAAATAATCAAAAAGCCATATTCAAGAATCCCGACTTAAAGAACTCGGGAGGTGCCTATCATGAGAAAGGTGAAAAACGCAAAAAGACAAACTCTGGTGGTCTTAAGAGAAAGGCAAAGAGCAAATATGTGAAAAGAAGTGGGAAATCTTAGATTTTAAAAACCCCGATAAACTAGAGTTAACACCTCTGATAAACTAAGGTTGTAAATACTAACTTCGCTTGAAAGTACGTAAGTAGGATTCATACATTTTGTGTGGAATTCATAAGCTGCCCACTTCGACTACGCCGCAGCGGATCAGTGCGCCGCTTTTAGGGCGCATTTGTGGATATGACTGGTCAAGCAATATTTCTGTGGGCAAGCAAAGAAAAGTAAACAACGATTAATCAAATTGTCGCGATAAATAAGACAACGTCCCCCCCCCTACAATACCTCCAGTCCTATGACGCCAACCCACTGTGCCAATACTGCTTTAGTCCTGAGGCTGAAAGCAAAACAGCATAATCCCAAGCCCTAGCTAATCTCCTTAGCCTGAGCCTCCGCCTTAGCCTTATAAACCCAACCAACCCTACAAACTCAAAATCCTATAATCTTTTTTTGTATTCAGGTAAGTCCTTATAATTTGCCTTACATCTTTATTTTCGGGATATTTTTCAATTATGTCAATCAGGTCATCTGGTCTTAAACCAGAATCTTTGTCGGTGAAGCCAAATCCGGCATATTTGCTTTTTGTTATGGCCACAACTCCAATGCGCTCATCATCGCAATTTTCGAGCAAAATAAAAACATCTTTCAGATTAGGTGAAACCTCTGCCATAAATTGCTCTGCACGTATGTTGTAATCGTTGGCAGATTCAACTCCGCAACACGCCCCACGACATTCGCCCAAACCATAGTAAAAACATGCCCCAGCACTTTGGTACAGTCCGCATAACTTCTGGCAAAGATTATACTTAGAGCAATAGAATTGCAATGATTCAATAGCTGTATTTTTTGACGAAAAAACATTTATACAGGCATCTTCACTATCGTTTACATTTCTAATACCAAAACGAATGTAGCCATTTTCGTCCTCATAAGAAAAAACGCCCCAGTTATTCATTGTGCGACGTTGAGCTTTGTTGTATCTTGGTTTATTCTGCTTTATTTCGTGAGATTCTTTTAGTAATGCTATTAGTTCGCAACCTGTCAGTTCAAAATCAATATCGGCAATATCACCGCGCATATTTAGTCCCTTATTGGTTTTGTCGTTGCGTAGATGCGAAAGAACTCGGGTGTAAATATTCTTACTTTTACCAATGTATATAAGTTCTTTTTCGCTATTGTAAAAGTAGTAAACACCACATTTTTCGGGCAAATTTTTAATTTTTGCAATGTTGAGTTCGTTGTGTAAACCATTTATCGCAAAGCCATTTATATTTATTCCTTCGTTTACTCTGAAATCATATTCAAATAGTTTGTGAAATAAAATCGTGGTAGCTTTCGCGTCTCCTGCAGCACGATGTCTGTTCTCAATGTTTATTCCCAAATCTTTGCAAATATTTCCCAAACTATACGATTTGTAACCGGGAAAAAGTTTTCGGCTAAGTTGAATTGTACAGAGGGTATTCAATCTGTAATTAAAACCTAATTGTGCAAATTCCTGTTTAACAAATCCATAATCAAAATTTACATTGTGACCCACAAATACTGTGTCGCGTGTAAGCTCAACAATTTTTGAAGCAATTTCATAGAATTTTGGAGCATCTTCGAGCATCTCGTTTGTTATTCCAGTTAGCGAAGTAATAAATGGCGGAACACGGCGCTCAGGATTTATTAAAGTCGAAAATTCGTCAACAATTTTTTGACCATCAGTAATATATACTGCAATTTCGGTAATTTTCTCAGTGCGATTCATACCGCCTGTGGTTTCAATATCAATAACTGAGAAAAGTTGAGGCATATGTTCTGTTCTTGATTTAAAAGTATTATTAATCGAAAAATATAATGCAAAACTAAGAAAAATACATGATTTGATAATTCTTTTTTGCTGAACCGATGAGAGAATAATCTCTTTTTCTTAGCTTTGCATCATGGACGAAAAAGAAGTCAAGTTTTTAATTATCCGCTTTAGTAGCATCGGCGATATTGTGCTTACTACTCCAGTTGTTCGTTGTCTCAAAGAAGAGGTCGAGGGAGCAGTGGTCCACTATCTTACAAAACCACAGTATGCTTCAATGCTGGAAAACAATCCGTATATTGACAAAGTCCACGTTCTAAAAGCTTTCGATGAAACTATAAATGAGTTAAAAGACGAAGGCTTCGATTATATTATTGATTTACACAAAAGTTTGCGCTCCTGGCGATTTAAGAACCGTCTTAAGGTTATGGACTTCAGCTTTCCGAAACTTAACCGCGAAAAATGGTTGATGGTGCATTTTAAAAAGAACAAACTTCCCGATATTCATATTGTTGACAGATATTTTGAGGCTGTAAAGTTATTTGATGCAGTTAATGACGGAAAAGGACTGGACTTTTTTATCCCTGAAGCTGACATTGTAAATCTTAAGGATTTTGTGAATTATGAACTTGGAAAATTTGTTGCTTTTGCAATAGGAGGACAGCACGAAACAAAAAAACTTCCTGCCGAAAAAATTGTAGAAATCTGCCAGAATATTGTTCATCCAGTAATTTTACTCGGTGGAAAAGAAGATTTTGAAAATGGCGAAATAATAGCTGCGGCGTGTAAAAATACAATAAATCTTTGTGGGAAATTAAATCTTAATCAGTCGGCTTCTGTTGTTGAACAATCTCATTTTGTTATTACTCACGACACAGGAATTATGCACATTGCAGCAGCTTTGAAAAAGAACATCGTATCTGTTTGGGGAAATACAATTCCACAATTCGGAATGTATCCATATCTGCCTGGCGAAAAATCAAAAATCTACCAAGTCGAAGGCCTAAAATGTCGCCCATGTTCCAAAATTGGCTTTTCCAAATGTCCAGATAAACACTTCGATTGTATGATGAAGCAGGATTTTGATGGAATCTCAGAATATATCAATTCGTGGTTTTAAACAAATAATATTCTACTCAGTAAACATTTTTTAATTATTTTGGTTTCTAATTTAGAAACATTTTAAATAATAAGAAATATGAAAACTACAATTTTAATTTTTGCCATACTATCAGTATTTGCTTTTACTTCATGTGAAGATAATTCTCCTACAACAAATGTAGGTACACCAACCGATGTTAATAATACAGTTCAGACTGGCGAGTGGGTAATAACTTACTTTTACGATACCGACAGTGAAGAAACTTCAAATTACTCTGGTTACACATTTGCGTTTAGCGAAAATGGCACTTTGACAGCAGTAAAAAGCAGTACAACTGTTACAGGAAACTGGTCAACGGGCACTGATGATAGTACAACAAAAATGATTATCAGTTTTGCTTCTCCCGATATGTTTGAAGAGTTAAGCGACGACTGGCACGTGATCGAGCGCACATCAACAAAAATCAGACTCGAAGATGTAAGTGGTGGAAATGGCGGAACAGATTATTTGACTTTTGAGAAAAACTAAGATTAGGAAAATACAAGCAACGATTAGATTCTATAGGGTTTGGGGATTGCTTCACTTACTTCGACAAGCTCAGCACAAGTCGTTCGCAATGACCGTGCGGTCTAAAATCCGCATGGTCATTGCGAACCGCCTTAGGGCGGTGAAGTAATCCCCAAAAACCACCAGAATTCCTAGCGGAAAGGTAAACTACTCAAACACCAACTTCTCAACCTTCACCAACTTTCCATCAATAAAAAGATTACAAACATACACCCCAGCTTTCCATCCTTTTGTTGGGATTATCTTTTTTAGCCAGCTATCTCTTCCTTAATTCATTTATCATATTTGGTACCGCATAAGCTGGTATAACTAGTACTTGTTCATATTGAGAAAAGTTTTCTAGTGAAATTCTGAATCCGATATTCAGTTTTTTCTCTTTAAGGAATAAAAACAAACTTTGCATACTCCCTTTTGAGCCTGCCTTAACTTCAACCGGAACAACAATGTTGTTGTACTGATAAACATAATCAACTTCTGCCTGGCTATTTCTTGCCTCACGCTGCCAATAGTACAACTCATTTCTTCTGTAACAGTCATCTTCTTTAAGTAATTCTATCCCAACATGTAGTTCAGCAATATTTCCTTTATTTATTACTGTAAAATCATCATTTATCAGCATTTCGGCTATGTTCAAGCCTAAAATACGTTGAATAATACCTGTGTCAAAAATTAAATATTTAGTTTTTTTAGGATTTATCTCTGCGCCTAATGGTATTCCATTTGCTGCACTGTGTGTAACAGAATATATTAGTCCTGCCATCTTTAACAATTCAATTGCTTCTTTTATCTGGCTATTATTCAATGTAGAGTTTGGATAAGTATAAGTGAATTTTGTTGCGACTTGCTGAGCAATTGCATTAAAAACTTCTATTAGTCGAGAACTTGGAACACGAGCCTTATATTTTACAAAATCTGCTTGCAATGATATTATTAAATCGTCTAATACTCTCTGCACTCTAAGTAAATCTTTAGTTTCGACGTAGACATTAATAGCTTCTGGCATACCACCAATAATCAAGAACTTTTTATACAAGTAAACCAACTTTTTGTGTATTGGATCCGCAAAAGGAGTTGTTACATCGGCAGTTTTCAATTGTTTATACAAAATATCTTCACCCATTGCCATTAAAAACTCGCTAAAAGAAAGAGGAAACATAAAGATAGATCTAACTCTGCCCACACCAAACGATGGAACCTCTGCCAGTGCAAACTCTAGCAACGATCCAGCAGCAATAAGATGCAAATCGGGCATTTTCTCATAAAAGAACCTAAGCATACTTATGGCCGGAACAGATGATTGTATCTCATCCAGGAAAAGCAATGTTTCGCCGGCAACAATCGGAGTATTTGTCAATGCAGAAATTTGTTCACATACATCGAAAACAGATAAACCCTTACTAAACACGTCAACATAAGTTGGGTTCTCATCAAAATTTATCTCTGCGAAATATTTGAAATGTTTTGCCAAATTCTTTACCGATGATGTTTTTCCGACCTGTCTTGCACCTCGTATAATCAATGGTTTTCTCTGATCCGACATTTTCCATTCTAGCAGTTCATTGTCAATATTTCTTTTTAGATACATTTTGTAAGTTTTATCAATTTGTCAAAATAATTATTTCTGCAAATATAATTAATCCAAATCAATAATCAACATGATAATGCAAAAATCCAAACCAATAATGCACGCAAATATGCAAAAATCCATACCAATATAGCCTTAGCTATTGCATTTTTCCAAATCGATGCTTGGTTTTAGTGTAAAATTTGACAATTTACAGTGATTATTACCTAATTTTTTCAGAGTTTTCGCACGATTTAATCCTTTTTGCTTAACATTTAGTAAAATCTTTTACTGCAGAACTAACAACACAAACACGTTCGTACTTCAAACCTTCAACAAACATCGAAATCACCTGCTTCATGCTTATTTCCCTGTTCTTCCTTCGATTGTTCCTCTGTTCTAATGTTCGTACTTCAAATCTCAATTCAAACATCGAAATCTACCGCTTCATACGTATTTCTATGTTCTTACTTCGAATGTTCCTCAGTTCTATTGTTCGAACTTCAAATCTCAGTTCAAATATTGAATGTTCAATTTTTCTGATTTAATAAAATTTTGAACAGAAGAATAATAGAACAGTGGAACATTAGAACAATAGAACAATAGAACAGAAGAACAAACTTACTCAAACACCAACTTCTCAACCTTCACCAATTTTCCATCAACAAATAAATTACAAACATAAACCCCAGCTTTCCACCCTTTTGTCGGAATTACCGTTGTTTCTCCTGTAACAGGAATTACAGATTTTAAATGCCCATTTAGCCCAGCAATTTTTATTTCAGCATTTTGATAATTTGGCAGTGAGACTTGTACCTTAAAATCGTTACTACTTGGGTTGGGATGCACCTGCATATCTATTTGCTCAAACTGTGGTACTTCGTTTCCTAGTTCTATGTAAATTGTTTTATTTGCAGATTTTACACATTCGCCATCTGTTACAATTACTTGTACATTGTATTCGCCCGTTTCTGTGTAGGTGTGCACAGGATCTTTTACATCCCCAGTTTGCGAATCGCCAAAGTCCCATTCCCATGTATCCACATAAGGATTATTATTGTACAAATTCACATCAACCTCGCCACCATTAAGGTAAAAAGTATCAGCCCAAGTGTTTATGCGTGGTTTTAAATAATCGCAGCCGTTGTCGGGCATGTAGAGTTTTACGAGTCCTTTATTACGTTTGTCTTGTATAGGGGAATCTCCTCCCCAATAAGCAAAATTTCCACCAATATACAAAGTATCTCTGAAAACCTCAAGTGATAAAATACTACTGCTAAAATTTCCACCAATACTATCCCATGATTCACCATTCCACTTCTTGATAAACATTTCCCAACGATTTTCTTCTTCATGATAATAAACACCGCTACCATTATAGTATTCACCTCTGTAGATGGCACTTGATTGAGAATAGACAGTGTTACTACAATAATTTCCTACAGGCATCCAATTAAAACCATCCCAAATTGCAGTTCCATAGGACAATTCATTATCTATATGTGAAAATTCCCCACCAACAAATAACAAAGAATTTATCGTATCCACCATTAGCTCATTAACCTGTCCGTTTGGGACAATGGGAAATGTCGCCCAATTAGTTCCCCCCAGATATTTGCGAACACCCCAATATCCTCCTGCATATAGTTCGTCGTTAAAGACTGCAAGTGCTCTACAGTACATTCCAAAACTTCCCACATTAATCCATTCAAATCCATTATAGGCTGCAATTTTATCAAAAGAGACACTGCCAATGTGTGCAAAATTACCTCCAATAAACAAGGTGTCGTGGTAAATACAAAAATCTCTTACTTCGCCATCAGCTTGTCCTAAACTTGTTGACTCCCAATTAGTGCCGTTCCAAACAGCTAAACATGCAGTGTTGGGGATTTCACTTGCGGAATAAAAAGTGCCACCGATATATAATGTATCTTTATATTTTATTACTGCTCGAGGAGACCCTATTGTCACTCCATTTTGGAAATTATAAACATGGTACATATCCCATTTGGCTATACCATAAAATATTTGGTCATTAATGTTTACAAATGCGCCTCCGAGATAAAGCAAGCTATCACCATCATTATAAATATCATTTAGGCTTATGGGATTTATCACATCAACAGATACGTTCCACATACTGTCAATCCCGTTAAAATCATCATTCCAGACTTGTGCATTGCTTAAACTGGTTATTAAAACAAAGAATATTATGATTATTTTTTTCATAATTGTAATAGAAAAAGCTGACTGAGTTTTATTGTCTTATTACAAAGATAATAAAAGTTGATGAGAATTAGTATAAGTTAGAAAATTACAAATCACAATTTTGTAGTATCCATTGTAATTTGCCACATAAGCACCAAATAACAAAAAGCAAATTCCAAGGGAAAGGACCAAATAACAAATAACAAGTTCCAAAGGGATTCGCTTGAGTTTTGAGTTTTGTTATTTGTTATTTGTAATTTGTCACATAAGCACCAAATAACAAAAAACAAGTTCCAAGGGAAAGAACCAAATAACAACGGCGAAGCCCTCAACGAAGTTAAAAAGCAAATTCCAAAGGGATTCGCTTGAGTTTTGAGTTTTGTGATTTGTTATTTGTAATTTGTTTTTTGGAACTTGTAATTTGTAATTTGTAATTTGTGATTTGTAATTTGTCCGCCGCGGCGGATGTTTTCCCCTCTACATCATCTGCATTCCTCCCCCCTCATTATTTTGATTTGTATTATCGCGGCGAGGTTTATAATCATTAATGCGATAAGTTAGACTTACTTTTAATCTTAACCCGCTGATAAGATAATTTGTATCTGAATAGAAATCGTTGTAACTAGTGGTGTTTGTCCAATATTTAGATTTAACAAGATGGTCACATCCAAAACTAAAGGACATTTTATTTTTAAGGAAGTTTTGTTTTACTGCGGCACTTAGTGTAAAGAAGTGACCAGATGTGGTGTTTAATTCGATTTGAGGACCAGTAAAATATGCCGAAATTTGAAATGTTGTTGCAGTTTTTCTCAAAGTGTAAGAGCTGTTTAGCCAAGCATTGTAATTAAACATTCTTTTGTCCACAGCTGTTCCTTCATATTGTCCCGACATCACATAATAATAAACGCTACCACCAGTTGACAAACTTACAGTTTTAAAAAGCTTAACATTAATCATGCTTTCTAGTCCTGTCGAAAAATCGTGGTCAATATTTCCGAAAGTGTTAATTGTTAAAACATCCGATGTGTCGGAAAGATAGAGTACAGGAGTTATTTTGTTATTTGACTTTCGACAAAATGCTTCGATAGAAAAATAATTCATCCCATTAATGAGAGAATAACCAAGTTCATAAGAATCTGTAAACTCTGATTTTAATTCTGGATTTCCCATTCTAATGTTATAAAGTGAGGTGAAAGTTATTTGTGGATCTAGAAACCATGGCTCTGGACGTTGAATTCTTCGGCTATAACTAACAAACATTTGATTTTTGTCGTTTAAGCTTTTCGAAATATGTACACTTGGAAATAAAGATAATTCCTCGTTACCAAACTCATATCCAGTAAGTGTTTTGGTAAACTTACGGTCTGTTGACTCCATTCTTAAACCTAGCTTATACCCAAACTTAAACAGCTCTCCGCTAAAGGTAGAATACAAGGCCTGTAGATTTTCCCTCATTTTTAAAGGATTTGATCTTGATGGGTCAATTAGCATATTCTCACCATTCGAAGTCGTAATATTATAAAAATCATATATTGCATCGGAGCCTGAAATGTCGGCCTTATATCCAGCTTCGAGATTTCCGCCTAAAATATTGTTTTTGTAATTAATCTCTAGATTGCCAGACGAAAGCTCCTCCACTTCATCTGTGAGATTGCCAAAACTGTTGATCTCATTTTCATTTAGAAATTCATCGGAGTATCCCACCAAATAGTTTACAACACGTGTATAAATACTCGAATTGTATGTTGCCGCAAAGTTGAGTTCATGTCCTTCCTTAGCAAAGCTATGAGTATAATTTAGATTTCCACCATAAAAATTGTTTACAAAATCCATAAAACTGCTTTGGTCGTAAGTGTAAGCGGTAATGACAGACCCTCCAGTTAAATATTTAAACGAATTAAATGAATCGTACTGATATCCATATTGCCACGATCCAATGTTGCCTGATACTGTTAATAGATCTTTTGGCGAAAGATTAATGTCAGCGCCGAGCCTTACATTATAAGTGTTATTTGTCCATTGGCTTTTAAAATCGGTTACTAGTTCGGTTTGTAAATCAGATCCGCTTAATTGATTTGTTGTGCCTGATCCTGGGTGTCCATAAAATCTGCAGTCTGCGCCGATAAAGAAGTTGAAATTCTTCTTGCGGATATTGAAATTGAAATTGTCGGAGGTGTTGTAAGTGTCAAGAATTTTGCCACCCGAAAGTGTAACTAGACCATTTATTCCATCGCGCTTATCTTTTTTCATTATCACATTTACAATACCAGCAACACCATCTGCATCATATCTGGCCGAAGGATTTGTTATTACCTCAATTCTTTCTATTGCTTCTGCAGGAATTTGCTTGAGGCCGTCGCTTCCCTGAATAATCGAAGGCTTGCCGTCAATTAAAAGTTTAAAGCCAGAGTTTCCTCTGATACTTACATTTCCATCAAGATCTGTTTGAACAGATGGTACATTTTTTAGCACATCAGCAGCCGTTCCCCCGGCAGCCAAAATGTCTTTTGTGGGATTAACAACTTTTTTATCTATCTGATATTCAACGTGTTTCATTTCGCTTTCTACACTAACTTCTTGAAGTATATTAGCAGCAGGTGTGATTACAATATTTTCAAATTCTTTGTATGGGACTTGTGAATCCAAATTAAAAATTTCTGAACAAAATTTTGCAAATCCAAGGTACTCGACTTCGATCCATAAGGATTCAAATGGTAAATCTGTGAGCAGAAATCTTCCGTCAACACCGGTTATGGTACCTGTTATAAGAGTAGAATCGCTAACGGTATAAACAGTAATATTTGCATATTCTACAACTTGCCCGCCAACCGATTCTGTAACCAACCCGAAGCATGCTCCTTGATTTTTGTTTTCTGGTTGAGCTATTGCAAAAGAACAAAGTAAAACCCCAAAAAATGCTAATAAAATAGTTTTCATAATGCTGTGTTTTTTGCAAATATCAGAACATTTTTTATCCAAAAATCTCACTTAACATTGTTTAACAAATGTTTAACCGACTGTTAAGACTTGGGATTTAGTGGTTCTTTGCGAAAAAAAATTGTAGCATAGGTCTCTTGGCTCTTTTTATTTACACACGGCGCGGACTAAGCATTAGTTCATTTGTTCGTCGTTCAAGCCTTCAACAAACATCGAAACCCCCTGCTTCCGACGCATCCCAATGTTCTTCCTTCGATTGTTCAAATGTTCAAATGTTCATCCTTCAAATCCTCAACAAACATCGTAATCTCCCACTTCAGACGTATCCCAATGTTCTTCCTTCGAATGTTCGAATGTTCTAATGTTCTAATGTTCGACCTTCAAATCTTCATCAAACATTGTAATCTCCCGCTTCATACGTATTTCCCTGTTCTTCCTTCGAATGTTCTAATGTTCGAATGTTCGTCCTTCAAATCTTCATCAAACATCGTAATCTCCCGCTTTATGCACATTACACGGTTCTTTCTTCTCATTGGCACTTGTTTTTTGTGGACGGGCTAATTTTACTAAGATACACTAAGCTTTTGGCGGTGAAGCAATCCCCAAAACCAACTTGAATTCCAAGCGGAAAGACAACTTACTCAATTACCAACTTCCCATCAACAAAACAACCGCTCCATCCTTCAAAATCCGAACTTTCTCACTAAACTTAAAAATTTAAAATCACCCAAAATGATTTTTTTTTTGCAAAGTCGAAAAACCGTTTTACTTTTGCAGCGAAATTCTTTACCACAAGTTAGGAGTTTTAATTATACAGAAGGAGTGAGAGAATGGGCTCTGCGACCTCCTGGCAACCATCAGCGCAAGCAGAAAGGTGCCAAAACCCACCGAAAGGAGTTATAATTAAAAATTGAAAAAATGAAAAAAGACAGCTTTCTCAGATTTTTTTACAACACAATTTTCTTATTAAATTTCACTTTTTGTGCATATTGCCGAATGTGTCGCTAATGCTCTGTGTTGTTAAAATTTTCCAAAAATTAATATTAAAAACATGAAACAAAATAAGTTACATCTTATTGAAGAGATACTCAAATCCCGAATTTTGGTCCTCGATGGCGCTATGGGAACAATGATTCAGAGATATAAACTTTCCGAAGATGATTATCGTGGAAGCCGATTTGCTGGGTATAATCAACCTTTGCTAGGAAACAATGATTTACTGGTTCTTACTCAACCCGAAATTATTGGTGCAATACACGAGGAGTATCTCAGTGTTGGTGCAGATATTATCGAAACAAATAGTTTTAATGCTCAGGCAATTTCGCTAGCCGATTACAAAATGGAATCTCTGGCTTATGAAATAAACTTCGAAGCTGCTAAAATTGCTGGGCAAGCAGCTAAAAAGTATTCTACTGACATTAAACCAAGATTTGTTGCAGGGAGTATTGGTCCGAGTAATAAATCGCTGAGCTTACCAAACGATCTCAATAAGCCAGAGCTAAGAAGTATTGGATTTTTGGAGATGGCTGAGGCTTATGCTGTGCAAGTGCGTGGTTTGATTGATGGTGGTGTGGACATTCTGTTGGTAGAAACAATTTTTGATACACTCAATGCAAAATCATGTCTTTACGCAATTAGTAAGGTTTTTGAGGAGAAGAAAATTAGTATTCCAGTAATGATTTCTGTAACAATTAGTGATAATACTGGTCGTACACTGTCTGGTCAAACAATCGAAGCATTTGTTAATTCAGTCTCTCATTTTCCTTATCTTTCCATTGGCTTAAATTGTGCTCTAGGAGCCGAAAAAATTAAGCCTTATTTGCGATATATTGCAAATCTAAGCAGTCGTTTTGTAAGCGTTTACCCAAATGCCGGACTTCCTGATCAGTACGGAAAATATCAGGAAACAGCTCAGGAAATGTCCGAAATCGTAAAGTCTTTTGTTGATGAAGGTTTGGTTAATATAATAGGTGGTTGCTGTGGGACTACTCCCGAGCATATAAAATTGTTTTCCGAGATCGCTGCTACTGGAGAGCCGAAAATTATTAATCAACTTCAACCAGATACAATTCTAAGTGGAACCGACTGTGTGCGAATAAGCAAGTCTGGTAATTTTATTAATATCGGTGAACGTACCAATGTTGCAGGTTCTAAAAAGTTTGCTCGACTTATTCGCGAAAAGAAATATGAAGAGGCTTTGAGTATTGCTGCTCATCAGGTCGAAAATGGAGCCAACATTATTGATGTTAGTTTCGATGATGGCTTACTAGATGCTAAAGAGGAAATGAAAACTTTCCTTAGACTAATTGCTACCGAACCTGATATTGCACAAGTACCTATAATGATTGATTCTTCTGATTTTGAAGTTTTAGAAACTGGTTTGCAAAATTGCCAAGGTAAATCAATTGTAAACTCAATAAGTCTAAAGAACGGCGAAGAAGAATTTAAACGTCAGGCTTTGAAAATCAAACAGTATGGCGCTGCAATGGTTGTAATGGCTTTTGATGAAAACGGTCAAGCAACCGATTTTGAATCTAAAATCGATATCTGTTCTCGAGTTTACAAAATCCTCACCGATGAACTTAATATTCCGCCATACGATATAGTTTTCGATTGCAATATTCTCACAATCGGAACAGGAATGCCCGAACATTCGAATTATGCACTAGATTTTATTAATGCAGTGAGTTGGATTAAACAAAATCTTCCTGATGTTAAAACTTCTGGAGGAGTAAGCAATTTGTCTTTTGCTTTTCGTGGCAACGATTATATTCGCGAAGCTATTCATTCTGTTTTCTTGTTTCATGCTATTGAAGCCGGTCTGGACATGGCAATAGTAAATGCCGCAAATTTGCCGGTTCATGACGAACTCGACGAAGAACTGGTGCAACTTTGCAATGATTTAATTTTGAATACAGATAAAAATGCGACTGACAAATTGCTAAAATTCGCTGAGTCAGGAAAAATAAAAGAGCAAATCGAAACTCAAGAATTAGATAGAACAACAATTCCGATTGAAGAAAGATTACGTACTGCTTTGGTTCGTGGCAACTCGGAATTTGTTGAGGGTGATATTGTTGATGCTCTTAAAGAATACTCAAATCCGGTCGAAATAATCGAAGGTCCTATGATGACGGCAATGAATCACGTGGGCGAACTTTTTGGCAGCGGCAGAATGTTTTTACCTCAAGTTATGAAATCGGCTAGAGTTATGAAAAAAATGACGGAGCTGATTCAACCTGCAATCAACGCCTTCAATGGTGAAACTGGTGCCAAAGCCGGAAAAATTCTTATCGCAACTGTAAAAGGAGATGTTCACGACATTGGTAAAAATATTGCAGCAGTTGTGCTTTCGTGTAATAATTTCGAAATTGTTGACCTCGGAATTATGGTAAATAAGGATTTGATTGTTGATGAGGCAATCTCACAAAATGTTGACATAATTGGACTTAGCGGACTCATCAGTCCGTCCTTGTATGAGATGGAACAGGTGGTTGTCGAACTCGAAAAACGAGGTTCCAAAATCCCACTGCTAGTGAGTGGCGCCACAACCTCAAAAATTCATACCGCGGTTAAACTTGCGCCATTATACTCTGGTCCTGTGGTTCATGTTAAAGATGCCTCAAAGGCGGCTTCGATTTGTTCGGAGCTTTTGAATCAGCAAACCAAACACTTGTATATTTCTCATTTAAAAGAAGAGCAGAGTCAAACAAGAGAGAATTTCTTTAGTAATGTTGGAAAAATTGCAAAATTAACCTTAGAAGAAGCTCGAGAAAATAAATATGTCTGGAATGAAAAGAGTGCAGACGTTCGTACGCCTATAAAAGCTAATGCTCTGATTTTGGGAGAAGTAAAAGTTGAAGAGCTTATACCTTGGATTAATATGACAGCTTTTTTTGCCCAATGGAAAATTGCAGGAAAATTTCCACAGATATTTGATCATCCCGAAAAGGGCGAGGAAGCAAAAAAGCTTTATGCAGATGCAAAAATACTTTTAGATAAAATAGTAAAAGAGAATTTGTTGACAGCAAAATATGTTTGCGGAATTTTTGATGCATCATCATTAGATGAGTCTGTGAGCTTAAGGCTAGGAGAGAGGGACATTGATTTTGACTTTCCACGCAATCTTGATGCAAATCCCGATGATGTACATAATTTGTGTTTAGCAGATTTTATCGCACCTAAGAATTCGGGGACACATGATTATTTAGGAATTTTTGCGCTTACTGCTGGTTTGGGCACTGATAAATTGACCGAACGTTTTACAAATGCCGGCGATAGCTATAATGCGGTAATGGTAAATATCTTAGCCGACAGACTAGCCGAAGCATTAACAGAATTTGTACATCATAAACTAAGAAAAGAATTTTGGGCATTTACGCCCGATGAGGAAATTAATCCCGAAAGGTTCTTTGCAGGAAAATATAGGGGAATTAGACCTGCTCCAGGATATGGAATTTGCCCAGATCATTCACAAAAGGCAAAGATTTTCGAGATTCTCAATGCGACCGAAAACACAGGAATTACTCTAAGCGAAAACTTTGCAATGCTCCCTGCCGCATCGGTTTGCGGATTTGTTTT